>DATDDC010000352.1:0-7604 GCA_036523995.1 Anaeromyxobacter sp. | reverse complement strand
GACCGCTTCCTGCCGTTCCCCTCGCTGTCGCTCATCGCGATCCTGAAGGCGACGGCGGAGCCCGCCGCCGCACGACCGGCCACCGCCGCGAAGGCGACGAGCGAGTCGTAGCGGTCCGTGCTGCCGATCCTCGTCACCGTTTTCGCCTGGATGCCCGCGCTCGCGGGCCTCGGGAGCGTCGTCGGCCACGACGGCGACCGCCGTCTACGCCCGGCGGTGGCGGGCCTGCTCGGGCTCGGCATCCTCGGCACCGCCGCGACGGTCGCGAACTTCCTCATCCCCGTCTCCGCCGCGGTGGCGACGGTCCTGTGGGCCGCAGGCGTGGCGCTGTTCGCGATCCGCCGGCGCTGGCTCTTCGAGGACGTCCCGCTCGGCGATCTCGTCGCGACGGGCTTGGTGACGATCGTCGCCGTGCGGCTCGCCTGGCCCCGGGACTGGATCAACTACGACACCGGGCTCTACCACCTGCAGGCGGTGCGCTGGATGCGAGAGCACCCGGTGCCGCTCGGCCTCGCGAACCTGCACGACCGGCTCGGCTTCAACTCGCTGTTTCACGCGGCGGCCGCGGCGCTCGAGTTCGCGCCCGCCGCAGGGAGGAGCATCTGGTTCGCGAACCTCCTGCCCACCGTGTTCACGGCGAGCGCGGGGATCGTGGGCGTTCGAAGGCTCGTCACGGGAGATGCCTCGTTCCCGAGCTCGTTCCTCGCGCTGGCGCTCGTCCCGGCCACGGCGTCGCTCGCCTCGTTCCCCGGGCTGGGGACGGATCACCCGGCGGCGCTGGTCTCCTATCTCGCCTTCGCGCTCTGGACGCGCGCCCTCGAGGATCGCCCGTGGCCGGGACCGGATGCGGTGCCCGCCACCCTCCTCGCGCTCGTCGCCCTCACCTTCAAGATCTCGACGGCGGTCCTCTTCGCCGGCTCCGTCGCGATCCTGCTGTGGCGCCTGCGCGCGGCTGCGCCCCACCTCCGCCGGGCCGCGCCGGCGGCGATCGCCATCGCGGTGCCCTGGGTCGCGAGGAACGTGGTGCTGTCGGGCTGCTTCGTGTTCCCGGCGTCCGCCACGTGCCTCGTGTCGGAGCCGTGGGCTGTGGGGCCCGGGGCCGCGCAGAACCTCACCGCCTGGATAACGTCCTGGGCCCGCAGGCCGTTCCTCAGGCCCGAGGAGGTCCTCGGGAACTGGAGGTGGCTGCGCGGCTGGCCGGATCTCTACGCGACCGACGAGAACCGCCTCCTCATCGCGCTCTTCGTGCTCGGGCTCGTCCTCTGGCTCGCCGCCGCGCGCGCCACCTCGAGATCGCTCGCCATCCCCCTCACCATCGCCATCGCGGGCGCGGGCTACTGGTTCGCGAACGCGCCGGCCCCGAGGTTCGGGTTCGGATACCTCTACCCGCTCGCGCTCCTGCCGCTCGCCTTCGGGCTCTCCCGGCTGGTGGCGCATCGTCTCGCCTGGACGCGCGCGGCGGCGACGGCGCTGATCCTCCTCGCGTGCGCGGCGACGTTGCGCAGCAATTGCGGCGGCCTCGCCGCCAGCGCCTGCGCCGCGCTCCTCCGCGAGTCGAAGGGATGGCAATACCGGTCCTGGGTGCCTTTCCTGGAGTGGCCGCGAGGGGACTTCGCCGTCGACGCGGAGCCGCGGCGGATGCGGTCGGGGCAGACCGCCTACGTCGCGCCCCGGAGCAACCAGTGCTGGGACAACCCGCTCCCCTGCACGCCCTGGCTGAACCCCGAGCTCGTCTGGATCGGCAACCGCTTCGAGGTGAAGGGATCGCCCCCGACGGGGACTACCGGCGCGGCGCCGTGACCGCCACGTCCAACTCGCCTCGAAGCGCCTGCGCCATTGCCTTTCGCGCTCGAGGCCCCCGTGGTAGGGACCCGGAATGGCGGAACGCGAGCCACGCGCCTATATCCCGCACGCAGGCTGGCTGAGCCACGCGCCCGCCGACGAGCTCATCTCGCTCCTGCGCCAGGGTTACTTCGAGGCCGCGGAACAGGCGTTCTTCTGGCTCTACCTGCGGCCCGGAGATTGGTTCTTCGACTGCGGCGCGCACGTCGGGCTCTACTCCTCCGTCGCGTCGCGCGCGACGGGAGGGCAGTGCCACGTCTTCGCCCTGGAGCCGAGCGAGGCGACGGCGCGGCTCCTCGAGTCGAACATCGCGGCGAGCGGCCTCGACGGCGCGCGCGTGTTCCGGAGCGCGCTCTGGCGCGAGCCGGGCCACGTCTCGTTCCTGGACGAGCCCCCGCAGCGGTCCGCCTACTCCCGGATCACCTTCCAGGAGCAGCCCGGGTCGAAGACCGTGCCCGCGACGACGCTCGACGAGCTCGCAGCGCTCTCGGGAGCGCAGGAGATCGCGCTCGTCAAGCTCGACGTCGAGGGGGCGGAGCCGGAGGCGCTGGAGGGCGCTCGCGGCGGCCTCGCTCGCGGCGTCTTCTCGGTCCTCATGATCGAGTTCACGGAGGCGAACCTGCAGCGGCGCGGCATGTCGACCGTTCAGCTCGCTTCCCGCGTGGAGGGCTCCGGGTACCGCCTGTGCGAGCTGTCCCGAGAGACCCTGCAGCTCGCGCCCGTCCGGGTGGACGGTCCGATCTGGTTCGGGAACCTGTTCGCGGTTCGCGACCTCGATTCGGTGAACCGGCGCCTGGCGACGGCGGACGGGGAGCACGTGGAGGTCGCTCGCGACATCCTCGCCCGGGCCGCGGCCTGCGATCGCTTCCGCGAGCTGGAGGAGCTCGACGTCACGCGCGCCCTCGCGGAGAGCAACAAGCAATGGGCCCTCAACGTGGAGGAGCTCCTGCGCAAGGAGCACGAGCTGAGCGCGAGCCTGAAGGACTGGGCGGAGCGCACCGAGCGCATGCTGGCCGAAGAGAGAAGCGAGCACGGCCGCGGCGAAGCCACGCGTGACGCGGGGAAGCCGTGATCGACGTCTGCATCTGCACGCACAACCCCCGCCCGGAAGTGCTGAAGCTCGTGCTCCGGGCGCTCGCCGACCAGACCGTCCCTGCGGGCACGTTCGGCGTGCTCCTCGTGGACAGCGCCTCGATCCCCGCGCTCCCGGAGGAGACCCTGGCGCCGCTTCGCGCCGCGGGGATCGCGACGCGCATGGTGCGCGAGTCGCGCGCGGGCGTCGCCCGGGCGCGGTACCGCGCCGTCTCCGAGACCCTGGGGCAGTGGATCCTCTTCGTCGACGACGACAACGAGCTCGATGCCAGCTACGTCGAGGAGGGGCTCCGGTTCCTGCGGGAGCACCCCGACGTCGGCTGCCTCGGAGGAAAGCTCAGGCTCGGCCCGAGCCTGCAGCCGCCTCCCTGGGCCGTGCCCTTCCTCCCGTACCTCGCCATCAAGGACGTCGGCGACGGGGTGATCAAGGGGATCTCGGAGGACTGGGGCGAGTGGGAACCGCCCACCGCGGGCGCATTCGTGCGGCGAGACGTCGCCGAGGCCTACCGGAAGCGCGTGGCGGCGGAGCCGCGCGTCCTCGACCTGGGCCGCCGGGGCGGCGACGGGCTCGCCTCGTGCGAGGACTCTCTCATGATGCGCCAGGCCCTGGGCCTGGGCCTCCTCAACGCGTACGACCCGCGGCTCGCCCTGAACCACCACATCGGAGCCGGGCGCTTCAGGCTCTCCTATCTGCTGCGGCTCATGTACGCCTACGGCTCGAGCCACGCTGCGCTGGACGAGCTGGTCAAGGGGCGCGCGGAGGTGCCGCGCCACTACCGCACGCTGCGTGCGTTCTGGAAGGTCCTCTGGCACCAGATCAAGCGCCGGCGCAAGACGTCCTGGGCCTTCGCCATCGCCATGGTGGCCTACCACTGGAGCGCGCGCAGCGCGTACGTGAAGGCGGCGCGCCAGGGGACGTGACGTGAAGGAATCGACCGAGGCCCTCCCGCGCATCTCGGTGGTGATGCCGTCCTTCAACGCGGCGGCGACCCTCGAGCGCGCCCTGCGATCGATCGCGAGCCAGGGGTATCCCGACCTCCAGGTCCTCTGCGTCGACGGCGGGAGCACGGACGGCACGGTCGCCATCATCGAGCGCCATGCCGGGCTCGTCTCGTGGTGGACGAGCGAGCCGGATCGCGGCGCCGCGCACGCCCTCAACAAGGGGTTCCGGAAGGCGGACGGCGACGTCTTCTGCTGGCTCAACGCCGACGACGAGCTCGCCCCGGGCGCGCTGCACGCGGTGGCCCGCTCGTTCGCGAAGCAGCGGGACGCGGACGTCGTCACGGGCGGCTGCACCCGGTTCTACGCGGACGGATCCCGGTGCGACACGGCGGTGCCGGACTGGTTCGTCGACGAGGTGGCGCTCCGGGACGGGCTCGAGCAGCCCAGCACCTTCTGGACCGCCGCCATCCACCGCAAGGCCGGAGAGCTCGACGAGAGCTACCGCTTCGCGTTCGACTGGGAGTGGTGGAACCGGATGAAGTCCTGCGGCGCCCGGTTCGTCCGCGTCCCCGAGGTCCTGTCCCACTACCACTTCTCGAACGACAACCTCACCTCGCGCGGAGCGCAGGGCGTGGTGGACGAGATGTACCGGGTGACGAAGCGCTACGCGCCCCACCGAGGCCGGATCGCCGACGTGTACATGCTCCTCTACCGCTGGTTCGACCTCCGCGGCTACTACGACCCCCCGCGCTGGAAGCTGCCCTGGTGGCGCCGCCTGCCGTTCTCGCTGGTGCGGCGTGCGCTGGGGCTCGTCTTCGGGCGCAAGGCGATCGACGCGTACAACTGGAACTGGGCGTCGAAGCAGGTCCGCGGGCTGGTCTGGTACAGGTAGGTCCGCGCGGCCGCGCCCCGCTCAGCGCGACCAGCGGGTGTCCGCCAGGAGCCGGTGCCCTCGCCGCGCGAAGAGGATGTCGCACTGGCCCATCGCCCCGTCGAGCGGCCGCCGCAGGAAGTCCACGAACTCGTAGGGGACGAAGCCGAGCGCCGACATGTGGCCGATGGTGGCGTCCAGCGTGCGCATGTCCTCGCAGAACGGGAAGAACTGACACTCCATGACCACGAGCTCCGCGGTGCGCAGCGCCGCGGCGCCGCCGTCCAGGACCCGCTTCTCGAAGCCCTGGACGTCGAGCTTCATGAAGGAGGGCGGGGGGATGATCCCCCGGGAGAGCAAGGTGTCGAGCCGCCGCACCGGGACGGTGCGAGACGAGCTCCCCGAGTAGGCGAAGCTGCTGTCGTAGAGCGTATCGGTGACGCCGAGGGAAAGCTCCGTGTCCTCGTCGCCGACGCCGCACGCCTGGACGATGAGTCGCCCGGGGTGGCGGCGCTCCAGCGCGGCCAGCGCACCCCGCCGCTCGCTGAGCGGCTCGAAGCAGACGTAGGTGGCGTCCGCCCAGTGCTGGAGCGCCAGCTCCGTCCACTTCCCGTCGGCGGCCCCGACGTCGTAGACCACGGCGGGCCGGTACCCGCGCGCCTTCAGACCCCGGAGCGCCGCTTCCATCCCGAACTGCTCCACGTGCGATTGCATGCGTTCGTCTCGCCCCGGATCGGGGCCTTCATACGCCACGATCCGGGCTCGAGTCGAGAGCGCAGCCCGCTGCCTCTTCGACTGCGAGTGGTGGCGAGCTCGAGCGGGGCCCCGGAGCACCGAACCGATCGGCGAGGTCCTCGTCCGGCGGATCGTGCCCACCTTTCCGTCCTGTGGCATAACCGTCCCGGGTGCCCGATGTGGCGCCGGGAGCCTGGAGTTGCCCGTGAAGAAGCGAGGCGGTTCACTGAGCGACCACCTCATCGGCCACGAGGAGCTGCGCCACACGCTCGGTCGGCTCACGAGCGGGCTCGCGCGCGCGCCCGCGGTCTCGGTGACGCGCGAGACCTGCGACGTGGTCGTGAGCATGAACGAGATGAACGACCGCCACGGGACGGGCGTCCTCGTGAAGCGGGTCTTCGCGGGCTGCAAGGGGATCGTCTCCGTCCGGGCGCGCGACGACTACGGCGGCGATCACACCTTCGGGGACGTCGCCGTGGTGCTGTCTCAGAAGGGCTTCACGCGCGCGGATTCGTACCGGCGGGTCCTCGCCACATTCGAGGGCCGCGACGTCCGCCGCGTCGTGTGCGTCCCGTTCACCGGCGACGACCTGGTCACCTCCATCGCGCTGAGGGACGCGTACGGCGCACGCCTCGGCACCTGGATCATGGACGACCAGAACGTGGCCTTCCAGGCGATCCCGGACGATCTCATGCGGGAGGCGCTCGAGAAGAGCACGCTCCGCCTCACAACCCATCCCGAGATGAGGCAGGCCTACGAGAAGAAGTACGGGCTGCGGTTCGCGCTCCTGCCCGCCGTGGTCCCCGGCCCGCTCGTCGCGGACGACGTCGTCCCGCCGCAGGCGGTGAAGGAGGCGGGGGCCCTCGTCGGGAACATCTGGGCGCGCCCCTGGTTCGAGCGCCTCTCCCGGACGCTCTCCCGGTCCGGTCATCGCGTCGACTGGTACGGCGACGACCAGTCGCCGTACTTGAGGTTCACCCCCGAGGAGCTCGCGTCGGCGAGGATCCGACCTCGAGGGCTCGCCTCCGAGCCGGAGCTCGTGAAGCTGCTCCGCACGTACGCGTTCGCGATCGTGCCCACCGGCGTGCTCGAGGAGGACGTCGGCACCCCGCGCGTGCTGGCGGAGCTCTCGTTGCCCGGACGCATCCTCTTCATCGCGGCGACGTCCAACACTCCCCTCGTCGTGCTCGGCAGCGAGGGCACCTCCGCCGCGCGCTTCGTGCGCCGGTTCGACATCGGCGTGTGCTCGCCGTACCGGCCGGACGCCTTCGCGGCGGCGGTCGCCGAGGTGGTGCGCCCCGACGCGCAGGCGAGGCTGCGGCGAAACGCGGTTCGCATCGCGCGCACCTTGTCGGCCGACGGCATCAGCGAGTGGATCTGGAAGTCGATCGAGAACGGCTCCGCGGCGGACGATCGCTTCGAGCGGCTCCTGCCGCGCAGCGCCGACGAGCCGCTGTTGCGCTGATTCACACGAAGGTCACACCCGAGATGCCTCGAGCCGGGACGGGGAGGGTCACCCGCGCGCACCCTCCTTCCGTGAGGATTCACGAGGGTCGATCCGATCCGGCGTCCGTGGCATAAACGGGTGTCTACGGCCAGTGCGGGTGGGGGTGCCCCGAAAGGGGAAGAGCAGATCCTGCAGCTCGGCATCACGTTCGCAAGGCAACCCGGCGTGGCTCGCAGCTCAGGCTCGCCGACGCGCCCCGACGGGCGAGCGCGATGCGAGCGAACGGCGCGCGGGAGTGGAGCTGGCACTCTCGGCGTGGGGTGGTGGATGACCGCGAGAGCGCCTCTTCTCCCAAAGGACCGCGCATGAAAGGCATCGTCGAGCTCATCCGCAGGAGGAACCGCGCGCGCCTCGAGCGACGGCAGCTCCTCAAGGCCACCGGGGAGCTCCCGCACGGATGGTTCGCGCGGCTCGTCTACCGGATCAAGGCGAAGAACCACGAGCGCCTCGCGAAGCACCGGCTCCAGAAGCAGCTCCTCGCCTCGCTCGCCGCGAACGACACGGCGGTGCTCGAGTCGCTCGTCTTCCTGCTCGAGTCCTTCCGCCAGGAACAGCGGGCGCGCAGCGAGGCGCACGAGGCCCTGGCGAAGCAGCTCGCCGCCCTCGAGGATCAGG
>DATDDC010000351.1:0-6302 GCA_036523995.1 Anaeromyxobacter sp. | reverse complement strand
GGTCGAGGTCGGGATCGAGGTCGGGGTCGGAGTCGAGGTCGGGGTCGCGGTCGCGGTCGGGGTCGCGGTCGGGGTCGGGTTCGCGGTCGAGGTCGGGTTCGAGGTCGAGGCCCGGGTCGCGGTCGCCGTCCGGGTCGCGGTCGGGGCCGCCATCGCGATCGAGGTCCGGCCCGAGGCAGCGGTAGCAGGGGGACGCGGTGACGCAGAAGGAGCCCAGGGAGAAGACCCTCGCCCCCGCCGAGCTGCGCGCCGCCCGCGGCGCGCTCGCCCGGGCCCGCGGCCGAAAGCGCCTCGACGTCATCCTGGACGCTCGCGATCCGCAGGCTCTCGTCCGGGCCCTGCCCGCCGACGAGCTCTACCTCACCGTGCGCGACGTGGGCCTCGCCGACTCGGCCGTCCTCGTCCAGCTCGCCTCCCCCGAGCAGTTCGAGGTCTTCCTCGACCTCGAGTCCTGGAAGCGCGACGCCTTCGACCCGCGCAAGGCGCTGCCCTGGCTGCGGGCGGCCCGCGCCGGGTCTCAGCTCGAGCCCAGGGCGGCGGCCCGCTGGGCCCGGAAGCTCGCCGAGCTCGACCGCGAGGTCCTGTTCCTCGTCCTCCGCGACGCGCTCCAGATCCACGACCTCGAGGCGGACCCCGATCCGGAGATCGCGAGCGACCACTTCATGCGCACGCCCGAAGGGAAGTACGTCATCGAGTTCAAGGTCGAGGGCGTCGAGTACGTCGCCGTGCGCGGGATCCTCGACGACCTCTTCGCCGAGGACCCGTTCCAGGCGACGCGCCTCCTCGCCGCGATCCGCTGGGAGGCGCCCTCCGAGCTCGAGGAGTCGGCGCTGCGCTGGCGCACCGGCCGGCTCGCCGATCTGGGCTGGCCCTCGCTGGAGGAGGCGCGCTCCTGGTTCGCGCGTCCCCCGAGAGCGCCGGCGCAGCCGCCCGGTCCCCCGGTCCGCCCGGCGGGCTTCTTCCTCGCCGCGCTCGCGCGCGGCACGCTCCTCGACCGCGCCGCGGCGCGCCTCTCGCCGGAGGCCGCCGACGCCGTCGAGGCGCAGATCGTCTCGGCCGCGAACGCGGTCCTCGTCGCGGACGCGGTGGACCCGGGCGACGTGGAGGCGGTGCGGAGCGCCTTCGAGTCCGCGCGCGGGTACCTCGAGCTCGGGCTCGAGAAGCTCGCGGGCGCCGACGAGGAGCGCGCCGCCGAGGCGCTCGCCTCGATGCCCGTGAAGCGCATCTTCCAGGAGGGGTTCGGCCGCGTGCTCGAGCTGGCGTGGCGCGCGGAGCGCATCCGCGAGCGCGCCGGACCCGAGGCCCGGCTGGGCTCGCCCCTCGACGAGGCGCTCGCCGCGCTCGGCTCGAGGCGTCCGCGCTACTACCCGGGCATCGAGGCCCCGCGAGCCGAATGGGGAACGATCACCGCCGCGGCGCACGAGCCGCGCCACTTTCGCTCGTCCCAGGATCTCGCGCGCACCGAGGACGCGCTCCTCGCGGCGGAGGCGAAGATCGCGGCAAGGTGACGCCGGGCCGCAGCCCCGCTTGACCCTTGACGCGGACGCCGCGCCGCCGCAACGTGGCAACCCCGACGAGGAGGACCGACATGCCCCGGATCATGAACTTCAACGCCGGCCCTGCCGCCCTGCCGCTCGCGGCCCTGGAGCGCGCCAAGGCCGAGCTGACCGACTTCGCCGGGAGCGGCATGTCGGTCATGGAGCACAGCCACCGCGGCAAGGAGTACGAGAAGGTCCACGACGAGGCCATCGCCCTCCTCCGGAAGCTGCTCGGCGTGCCGGACAGCTACGAGGTCCTCTTCCTCCAGGGCGGCGCGTCGCAGCTCTTCGCGCAGGTCCCCATGAACCTCCTCCCGAGGGGCGGCGTGGCCGACTACGTCGTGACCGGAGCCTGGGGCGAGAAGGCGCTCTCGGAGGCGAAGACCGTCGCGGCCATGCTGGGCGGCGAGGTGAAGGTCGCCTGCACCACGGGGACCGGCGAGGGCAAGGAGAAGAGCTACGTCCGCACGCCCGCGCCGTCGGAGGTGAAGCCCACGCCCGGCGCGGCCTACCTGCACCTCACCTCCAACGAGACCATCCACGGCGTCGAGTACGAGGTCGACGCCTCGCGCCCCTTCCCGCCCGGCGGAGGCGCGCCGCTCGTGGCGGACATGTCGTCCGACTTCCTGTGGCGGAAGCTCGACGTGTCGCGCTTCGGCCTCATCTATGCCGGCGCGCAGAAGAACATCGGCCCCTCGGGCGTCGTGGTGGTGATCGTCTCGAAGGCGCTCGTGGAGAAGGGCCGGAAGGACATCCCCAAGATCTTCCAGCTCCGCACCGCCGCCGAGAACCGCTCGCTCTACAACACGCCGCCCACCTTCGGCATCTACATGGTGCGGAACGTCCTCGCCTGGCTCGACGAGCTGGGCGGCCTCGCCGCCATCGAGAAGCGGAACCGCGACAAGGCGGCGAAGCTCTACGGCGTCATCGACGCCGCCGCCGGCTTCTTCCGCTCGCCCGTGGAGAAGCAGAGCCGCTCGGTGATGAACGTCGTCTTCCGGCTCCCCTCCGAGGAGAAGGAGGAGGCGTTCGTCGCCGAGGCGAAGAAGAAGGTGATGGTGGGGCTCAAGGGCCACCGCTCGGTCGGCGGGATCCGCGTGTCCACGTACAACGCCGTCGAGCCGGCCTGGGTCGACGCGCTGTGCGACTTCATGAAGGACTTCGCGAAGCGCGGCTAGGTCGCAGTCCTCATCGCGAGGCCGCGGCGGCCCCGCAGCGCCGCTCCGCGGCCGAGAGCTGACGCCGCGCCTCGGCCGCTCCCTTCTTCGGCAGGAGGTCCGTCGCGCGCGCCAGGAGCGGCCGGGCCTCCTCGCAGGCCCCGAGGTCGGCGGCGATGCGCGCCAGCGTGGCGATGGCCGCCGGGTCCGAGGGCCAGAGCTCGACGGCCCGCCGCGCGTCGGGAACGGCCTCGGCCGCGCGGCCCCCCTCGGCGAGCGCACGGGCGAGGCCCGCGTGCGCGCGGGACGAGCTGCGGTTCAGCTCGAGCGCGCGGCGGTAGGCATCGATCCGCTCCCGGCCAAGGGCTTCCCGCGATCGCTCCTCGCCGCGCGGCGCCGCGACGTCCGCGCCTGGCGCCGCCGCGCCGCCCGCCGTCGCGGCATCACCCGCCCGCTTCGCCTTCGCCTCATCGCCGGCGAGCGCCTCGGCGAGGAGCAGCCATGCCCTCCAGTCCCACGGCCTCGACGCGGCGGCGGCCCGGAGCGACGGGACGGCCGAGACCCCCTCCAGCCCCGCCTTCCAGCGGAGGGCGACCGGATTCGTCGGGTCCTCCTCCAGCGCGGCGAGCACCTGGCTGCGGACGACGTTGCGCCTCTCCTCGTTGCCCACGTCGAGGAGGAGCATGTGGACGTCGGCCGATCCGAGCGGCGCGACCGAGAAGGCCCCGTTCCACTCCGCGTGAACGGCGTAGGGCGTGAACTCGCCCTTGCGCCGGTGCACGTCTATGGCCTTGGTGAGCCTGGCGAGCCCCGCCTCGCCCTCGAACTCCGGGAACGAGGCGCGCCACGCGGCCTTGGGCTCCTCGCCGATTCCGAGGCGGCGCTGGTACTCGGAGAGCCCGCCGGACCGCTCGTTCCACAGCCAGTGATAGAGCACCCAGCTCCACATCTGGAACTCGCCGTCGATGCGGCGCGGCTGGAGGATCTGCCGCGCCGCCATCGTCTCGGCCTCGAGGAGGTGCCCCGCGCCGTTCCGCGGAACGAGCCCGGCGGTCGACGGGTAGGGCCCGTCCTTGTTCGCGACCGTCTGGGCGAACTGTGCGATCCCCTCGGCGAACCACCTCGGCTGGCGGGGGAAGAGGTACCAGGAGAGGTGATGGGTGAGCTCGTGGGCGATCACCTCGGGGTCGCGCCCCAGGAACTCGGGATGGAGCACCACCGTCGGCTCGCCGAGGCCTCCCACGCCGAAGTAGCCGACGGCCATCTGCGGCGCGACCGCGTGGTAGGTGTACATGGAGGTGGGCACGACCACGCGCACGTAGCCGGGGATCTCGAGGGCGTTCCCGACCAGCGCCGCCGTCACCAGGGCCCGGATGCGCTCCAGGTCGTCCACGAGCGCCGCCGCGGCCGGCGCGTCCAGATCGGTGTCCACGACGAAGTGGCCGCTCTGGTACTCGTGCCAGGGACGCCCACCGTCCGCCGGGCAGCGCTCGTGCCCGGGCAGGAGCATGCGGTTACATCCCGCGAGCGCGAGCGCCGCGAGCGCCAGCGTGGCGACCGGCCGGCCCCTGCGCATGCATCCCTCGGCGGCCGCCAGGTACCGGGCCGCAGCCGCACCATATCGCACGCGGCGATCCCGCCGTCAGGGGGCGCCGTCCACGAACGTCGCCTCGCGCGCCCAGCGCAGCGCCTGGTCGATCTGCTCGTCCGAGAGGAGGCCGCCCTCGCGCAGGAGCCGCACCTCGCTCCGCATGTTCGTGTCGAGGAGGTAGGGCCCGTCGGTGTTGATGGTGAACTTCACGCCGTGGTCCCAGAACTTGCGGAGGACGCCGCCCAGCTCCTCGAGCGAGGACACGGCGCGGGTGGCCAGGTTCGAGGACGGGCAGATCTCGAGCACGATGCCGCGCTCGCGGAGGAGGTCCATGACCTTCTCGTCCTTCGCGGCGCAGATGCCGTGGCCGATGCGGTGCGGCTCGAGCATCTCCACCACCGCGCGGACGCCCTCGGCACCCGTGCCCGCCGTCTCGCCGGTGTGGACGGTGGTCTTGAGCCCCGCCGCCCGCGCCCGGGTGAAGAGATCCCGGTACCGCTTCACCTCGGCGGGCTTCAGCTCCAGCGCGTGCTTCTCCGTCCCCGCCAGGTCGATCCCGACCACCCCCCGCTTCCGGTAGCGGACGGCCTTCTCCACGAGGATCTCGTTGAGCCGGTGATCGAACTCGCGCGCCAGGCAGAAGATGAGCCCGGCGCGGACCCCGTACTCGAGGACGGCGCGGTCCATGCCGCGCAGCGCCGCATGGACGATGTGATCGAGGTCGCGCTCGCCGCCCACGTTGCGCTTCATGGGGTTGAAGCGCAGCTCGATGAGCGACACGCGGGAGGAGCGGTACTCCTTCCCGATGACCTCGTAGACGCTGCGCTCCATGGCCTGGGGCGAGGACTGGATCTTCTCCGTCCACTGGTGCAGGACGGCCAGGTACTCGTCGAGCGACCTCACCTTGCCCGGGCGCGCCGAGACGAGCTCCTTGAACTCCCAGTAATCGGAGACCGGCAGCTTGAAGCCCTGATCGTGCGCGATCGACCAGAGCACGTGCGGGGCCACCGCCCCGCCCACGTGGATGTGGAGGTCCGAGAGCTCCCTGCGGGGCGGCGCGCTCGCCTTGGCCTCGCGCGCCGAGGGGTCGCCGGCGCGATCCCCTCCCCGCCTTCGCTTCATGTCGACTCCGCCTCGTCGGGAGCGGCGTTCGACGGCGCGCCGAGGGCGAGGCCGCACTCGGGGCACTCGGCCTTGCCGCCCGCCGGCGTGAAGGCATGGCCGCAGGCGGGGCAGGCGATCTCGCCGCCGGCGTCGAGGTCGATCCCCGCCTGGCCGCGCTCCGCGGCCTGGCGCGCCTCCGGCGCCTCGAGCAGGTCGGCCCAGTCCTTGCGCAGGAACTCGACGGCGCGAGCCGTCTGATCCGTCGGGACGTAGAGGTTCCAGAGCGGATGGGCCTTCTCCTCGGGCCGGGCCGGCGGGACCTTCTCCATCTCGGCCGCCAGGCCCGCCTGCTCGAGCAGCATCATCATCTCCCGCACCGAGGCGAAGCCGGAGCGCGTGAGGAGCCGGAGCCCCTCCGTCTCGGCGCCGCAGGTGACGCAGGCTCCGCGCTCGTCGAGCGCCGTCGCACACTTCTCGCAGACCCCGGCCATGGCGTTCTCCCGCGCCCGAGCACCGGCGCACCCGGATGATAGCCCGGAGGGGCGACTCGTTCACCGCGGCGTGCGGGCGCGGCGGAGCACGGCGCCCTGGGCCGCTGCCGAATTCGGCCCGGCGGGCTCGATGGCCGCGGGCGCCGGGACGAGCCGAGCCGCGGCCGGGGCGGGAGGCCTCGGGGGCCGGTGACGCTCTCCGTGGCCGGCGACGACGGCGACGGCGAGCAGCGCCGGCGCGAACAGGAAGCGGAAGACGGCCATGCGGATCGGGTAGGCACGAGGCCGGCGCTCCACAATGCCCGAGCGGGCCTGCTCGGAGGCGCGGCCTGTCGACGGTCGGGGTCGAGGTCGGGTCCGAGGTCGCGGTCGCGGTCGGAGTCGAGGTCGCGGTCGGAGTCGAGGTCGCGGTCGGAGTCGA
>DATDDC010000350.1:0-11554 GCA_036523995.1 Anaeromyxobacter sp. | reverse complement strand
CGGCGCGCCGGACGACGCCCGGGCGGCCTCGTCCGGGAAGAGCCTTTGGACGAACGCGCGCAGGTCGACGTCCTCGGGCGAGCGCGCCACGCGGAGGAGCACGCCCGAGAGCGCGGTGGCGAGGTCCTGCGCCGAGCGCGTCCTCCGCTCCGGATCCCGCTCCAGCGCGGCGAGGACGGCCCGGTCGAGCTCCGCCGGGACCTCCTCGTTCCACGCCGAGGGCGGCGAGAGCGGCTCGTCCCCGAGCACCGCCGCGAGGGTGGCCGCGTCCGAGTCGCGGGCGAGGAGCCGCCGCCCGGTGCACAGCTCCCACACGATGACGCCCAGCGAGAACACGTCGGCGCGCGCGTCGACGGCGCAACCCCGCGCCTGCTCCGGCGCCATGTACGCGATCTTCCCCTTCACCGTCCCGGGATCGGTCAGCTCGGAGAGGTTCATGGCGCGGGCGATCCCGAAGTCCGCGAGCTTCACCTCGCCCTCGAACGACACGAGCACGTTGTGCGGGGAGACGTCGCGGTGGACGAGGCCGAGCGGCCGCCCGCCGTCCGTGGCGCGGTGGGCGTAGGCGAGCGCCTTCGCCACCTCCGCACCCACGTGCACGGCGCGGGGCACGCCGAAGCGGACCCCGAGCTCCCGCGCGCGCTCCGAGACCTGCCCGAGGTGCCGGCCCCGGACGAGCTCCATGGCGATGTAGTAGCGCCCGTCGACCTGGTCGAACTCGAACACCTGGACCACGTTGGCGTGCGAGAGCCGGGCCGCGAGCCGCGCCTCCTGCACGAACATCCTGACGAAGGCGCTCTTCTCGGCGTGCTCGCCGCGCACGAGCTTCAGCGCGACCTCCTTCACCACGCCCTCGGCGCCGCTCACCTCGGCGCGCCACACGTCGGCCATGCCCCCGGAGGCGAGCGGTTCCACCAGTCGGTACTTGCCGAAGGTTCGCACCGCGGGTGGATTGTATCCGAAACGTGCCCGCCCCCGCCCCCGTGCCCGGCGCCGCCGCGAAGGAGCGGCGGACGGCTTCGACCGCGAGAGCGCACGGCGACGGAGGGAGACCGGTCATGGGCACGAGAATGCGACTCCCTCTCCCCGGCCGTGCGCCGGGGAGAGGGAGCGTGCAAGGCAGGGCTGGCGTCGCCGCCTACTCGACCCTCGGCGCCGGCTGCCGGTCGCGCCGCCGCCGGAGCATCCCCAGGCCGAGGAGCGCCGGCAGCGCCAGGAGCGATCCGCCGCCGAGCCCGCCCGTCGAGCCGCAGCCGCCGCCCAGGACCCCGCCACCCGACTCCCCGCCGCGCAGCGCCACGATGCGCGCGGCCAGGGCCTCGCGGGCCTGCATGAGCGACGCGGGATCGACGTCCGTCGTGTAGTCGCTGGGGAAGAGCTTCCTCGCGATGTCGTGCGCGAGCTGCGGGTCTCCCGAGTCGGCGAGGATTTTCAGATATTCGTAGTCCTCCATGCCCTCGCGGATCATCTTGAGCCGGATCGAGGCCACCGGGATGTCGGTCTTCCCGCCGATGCGCGACGGCGTGCCCGGGTAGAAGAGCGTGCCGTCGCCGTTGCCGGAGAAGTCCCACTGGCTCGACCACGCGTCGTGCAGGAAGGCGAACGCCGTCTCCCAGTACAGCTCGCCCGAGGCGCGCTCCGCGAAGTCGATCCACTGCATGGCGCGGTTCCGGACGGCGGGCGCGTCGATCATGTAGGTGGGCCAGCCCGTGTAGTACCTGTCCGAGTCCGAGGGCGAGCCCATGTCCACGGTCCCGCCGCAGCCGTGGCTCATGCAGCTCTGGTAGAGCCACAGCTCCTTCGTCTTCCCGGAGGCGAGGAAGCCGTCGTAGCGGCTGCGCTGGTCGCCTGCGACCGGGCTCCCGGGCTTGTCGTCGGTCCAGTTCACCACGGGCACGAGGATGTCGACCCCGGCCGTCACGCCGTGCGAGTCCGCGTCCCAGACCGTGGTGGTGACGAGGGTGCGCAGCTCCGGATCCGCCTCGTGGGCGGCCTTGGTGCGCTCGTCGATGTCGCTCCAGGCGCAGGTGATGGGCGGCTCGTCGCACGTGTACTGGAAGAGGCGGTCGAGCCAGCCCTGCGAGCGGGCGTGCTGCGCCATCGCGCGCTGGTCGTCCACGGAGGACGTGTTGCCCACGAACTTGACGGAGGTGAGCCGCGCGCCGGGCAGCCGCGTCGGCGCCGTGCCCGCGACGAGCGAGCCGTAGAACTGGTCGAAGTGGCCGAGGTCGCGGTCGTGGCCGTCGTCCCCGACCGTCACGGAGATGCGGTGGTCGAGGGCGAGCTGCGCGTAGCGCGCCCGCAGCCGCGCGTCGGCGTCGCCCGAGACGGAGTGGCCGCTCGGGATCGTGCCGTAGGCGATGCCGAAGTAGCTCCGCAGCGACGAGGTGGAGGGCAGCTCGAAGTCCCACACCGTGAGGGTCACCGGGACGGTGGCCTCGCCCTCGGCCGTCGTGACCTTCACGCCGCCGCGGTAGGTGCCGGGCTTCGCGCCGGGCGGGACGTGGTACTCGACCCACACCGCGCGGCTCTCCCCGTCCCGCACGTCGAAGGGGAAGGCGTTGCGCTGCTCGCCGACGACGTCGTCCACCGCCGGCACGAGGGCGTCGGGCCAGCGGCCCGTCGCGCCGTCCAGGGCAGACGGCTGGTGAACGTCGATGAAGTCCTCCCGGTACAGCTTCACGTCGTCGATGGAGCCGCCGAGGGAGGCGAGCGGACCCGCCTCGACCTTCACGTTCGTGGCGCGGCCGGTCACGACGACCTGGAAGGCCTCGAACTCGTTCTTGGCGGCCTCGAGGGTCGCCTCCGTGCTGGCCCGGGGCTTCGCGTCGGGCCTGATCTTCTCCGTCGCGATCGCCGTCCATACGGTCGCCGCGGAGGCGGCGAGGGGCGAGGCGGCGAGGGCGGCGAGCAGCAGGGCTCGGCGTGTCTTCACTGGGTCGGCTCCTTCCGTTCGGGGTTGCGCCACCTGAACGGAGGGGCTACCGACCGCATTTCCTACGAGGGCACCGGGGAGGGGCCGAGGAGGGTGCTCGTGGGCGAGCAGGCACCTGCCCGGCCCAGGAGAGAGCGCGTGCCGTCCTTCGGCTCGCCCGCTCGCTTGTTTTTCACGCCCGCGGCGCTTTCAGGCGCGCGGCCCGCGGGTCTGGGGCCCTGCGTGCTCGCGGCCGGTCGGGCCGCAGCGCTCCGCGGGCCCGCTCGGCCGCGTCGAATTTGGGGTGTCCACCTGGCGAAGCGGCCGGGAATGCCGTTCGCCGACCGGCGCAGGCGCACGCCGCGCCGGACGCGGGGCGGCGCCCCGCTCCGCTACTCGACGCCCATCGGCGCCGAGGGCTGCGCCGGAAGCGGCGGCGGGCGGGCCGCTGCGGGCCGGATCCGCGGCAGCGGCGGAGGACGCGCGCCCGAGGTGGGCTGCGCGCGATGCTCGCCCGGGAGATCGAGGAGGTCGGCGCGCGCGCGCACGCGATCGAGGCGATCCAGCGCCGCGGCGAGGGCCTCGTCGAGCCATTCGTCCGCGGCCCGGCGCTCGTCCGCACCCACGACGTGCCCCGCGGCCCGCAGGCTCTCCCAGAGCGTCCGGTGGAGCACCTTGAACTCCCGCGCCACGCGGGCCGGCGCCGCCCCGGAGCGGACGAGCACGGCCGAGCGGAGCGCGGGCGCGCCGTCCCCGTCGTCCCCGCTCGGTCGAGCGGCGCGCGGGAGCCGCTCCTCGCCGCGGAGCGCGAGCGCCATCTCCCGCAGCAGGGGCCCCACCGCGAAGGCGAGGGCTGGGTCGCCCTCGAGCTCGTGGTCGACGGCGCGCTTCCACGCCGCCGCCATCTCGCTCCGCTGCTCCTCGATGAGGAGCCCTACCGAAACTGCGCGCACGCCCCGCCTCCCCTCGCGCTCCGAACGAGGGCCCGGAGCCGGCCGGACCCGTTCCCGCTCACCGTAGCAAGGCGCCTGCCAGCGCTCGGGACGGCGTCCTGGCGCCTGCGCCGCGCGCGGGGAGGGGAACGAAGTTTCCCATCCAGGGAAACGACGTCGGCCGAGGGGCGCGCCATCCTATTCCTTGCGCGGCCGCGGCCGAGCTCGGCCCCCGCTCCGAATGGCTCGCGGGTGCCGCGGCCGGCCGCCTCCCGCGTGGCCGGTCGTTTGCTACGGCGCGGTCTCGGGTCGTCCCTGGTGGAGGCGGAGGGCAGGCGGTGAGCACGATCGGCTACTACGGGTTCCTCGCGACGCGAGTCGCTCCGAGCCGCCTGCTCGGCACGGCGGCGCGCCGCGCCGCGAAGCGGGCCCTGAACCGGCTCGCCCCGCCCCTCGCGCCGGCCCGCGACCGGCTCCTCGAGTCGCTGGGCTGCGACGGCGCGAGCTGCCTCGCCCGGCTCCTCTCCCGGCCGCGGCCCACCCGGACGCCGTGGACGCCGGCCACCATCCGGGCAGCCCTCGAGCGGCTCGCCCCGGGCGAGGTGGAGGGGGCGCTCGCGCGGGCCGAGGACGCCGCCGAGGGGCGCATGACGGTGTACGGCACCACCGCCGACGTGTCGCGGCGGGGCGGCGGCACCGACTGGCAGCTCGACGCGATCCACGGGGGTCGCTTCGCGGGCTGGGCGCCGTCGTCGGCGCTCCCGGACGCGCCCGGCCTCGACGTGAAGATGGCGTGGGCCCTGGGCCGCGGAGAGCAGTGGGTGGCGCTCGCCCAGGGCGCGGTCCTGGGCCGCCAGCGAGGGAAGGAGCTCGCCCGCGCGCTGTCGGCGTCGGTGTGCGACTTCGCCGTCGAGAACCCGGTGGGCCGGGGCGTTCACTGGTCCTGCGCGATGGAGGCGGCGATCCGCGCCTGGAACCTGGTCGTGGCGCTGTGGATCCTCTCCGGCCGGGGCGCGCCGCTCGACCCCGACCTCGCCGTCGAGGCCGCGCGCCTCCTCGTGACCACGGGCCGCTTCGTCCTCGCGCACCTCGAGGACGACTTCGCGGTCACGAACAACCACCTCGCGGTGAACTGGCTCGGGCTCCTGGCGTGCGCCGAGGGCCTCCCGGAGTGGGTGGAGGCCCCGCGCTGGCGCGCGCTCGCCCTGGCCGGCCTCGCCACCGCCATGGAGGAGCAGACGAACGAGGACGGCACGAGCTTCGAGGGCTCGCTCCCGTACCAGCGCTTCAGCCTCGAGCTCTTCGCCGCGGCCGCCATCCTGGCGCACGCCGCCCGGCGCCCGCTCGGCGGCGCCTACGCGCGGCGGCTCGGGGCGCTGTTCCGCTCGACGCGCGCGCTCCTCTCCTCCTCCGGCCAGATCCCGCAGATCGGCGACAACGACTCCGGTCGGATCCTCGCGCTGCGCCAGCGCGGCCCCACCGAGGGCGGATACCTCCTGCCGCTCGGGGCCGCCCTCCTCCGCGACCCCTCGCTCCTCGTCCGGCCGGAGCCGGCGGACGGCGTGGAGGTGGCCTGGCTCCTCGGGCCGCGCGCCCTCGCGGCGCTCTCCTCCATGCGGCCCGGCCGCCCGCCCGGAAGCGCCTCGTTCCCGCAGGGCGGCTTCCACGCCCTGCGGCGCGGGCGCCTCGAGGCCTTCGTCTCCTGCGGACGCAACGGGCAGCGCGGGATCGGCGGCCACAACCACAACGACAAGCTCGCGCTGGAGCTGCATGCCGGCGGCGCCGTGGCCGTGTGCGATCCGGGCTGCCCGAGCTACACCGGCGATCCCGAGCTCCGGAACGCGTTCCGCTCCACCCGCGCGCACGCGACGCTGATGGTGGACGGCCTCGAGCAAGCGCCCATCCTCTCCGACCGGCTCTTCGCGCTGCCCGACGTGACCGACGCGCGGGTCCTCGCCTTCGAGCCGGGCGGCCCCGCGGCGCGCCTCGTGGGAGAGCATCGCGGGTTCGCTTCCGCCGGCGTCGTCCACCGGCGCGAGATCGCCATGGCGGAGTGGGGAGCGGCCGTCGTCGATCGCATCGCCGGCCGGGGCGCGCACCACGTGGAGCTGCGCTGGCCGTTCGCGAGCGCGGCCGCGCGCATCCGGGCCGCCTCCGGGCCGGAGGTCGAGCTCCTCGAGCGCCTCGCCCGCCTGGCGCGCCTGCCATGGAGCGTCGATCTCGCCCACGCGGTCGAGGTGCCCCTCGAGCGAGCGGGCACCCTGCTCGTCGCCTTCGCCTGCCCTCCCGGGCTCGTCCCCAGCGTCCACCCGTCCTCGCGGTCCGCCGGGTACGGCCAGATCGCCCAGGCCTCCACCGCGCTGCTCTCGGGCAAGGTCCCCTGCCCGGCGGCGCTCGCGACGCTGCTCGTCCTCGCTGACGCGAGCTCGCGAGCGAAGGCGCAGCCGGATGAGGCTGCGCCGTAGCGAGCGGCCGAAAATGGCGGTGGCGAGCGGAGGCCCAGCCGGATGAGGCTGGGCCGGAGCGAGCGGGGCCCCAGGGGCGCGCAGCGCCCCGTTTTCAGTCGTCGCGGCGCAGCCTTCGCCCCCCCCCGGCAAGATGGCTGCGCGAGGGCGAAGCCCGAGTGTCCCCCCGGCATGATCAGCGCCGTCCGCCCCGGCGTGCTACGTACAGGGGGATGATCGCCGCCGCCCTCGCCGTCGTCCTCTCCGCCGCCCCCGCCGGCGCCTCCGCCGGCGCCCCGCCTCCCGCCGCCGCGCGCGACGACCGGCTCGACGTGCTCACCGCGATGACGGAGGAGCTCTCCCGCTCCGCCGAGCGGCTCAAGCTCGGAGGCTACGAGGCCCCCTACTTCGTCTCGTACCAGGTGAAGGACGTCTCCCGGAACGAGGTGGGCGGCCGCTACGGGGCGCTCTTCGAGGATGCACAGCGCCACGACCGGACCCTCTACGTGGACGTCCGCGTGGGGAGCTACGCGTTCGACTCCTCCAGCCCGGACGACAGCTCCATCATCATCGGCGACTCGAGCCCGAGCTGGTACGCGCCCAAGGACGCCCCGCTCGACGGGGACGCCACGGCGCTGCGGAACGCGCTCTGGCTCGCGACCGACGAGCGCTACAAGGAGGCCCTCGCCTCGTACTTCAAGAAGAAGTCGCGCGAGGTCTACCGGCAGGACGAGCCGAACCGGCCGCCCAGCTTCTCGCGCGAGGCGCCGGTGAGTCACGTGGATCGCAGGAAGCCCTTCCCGTTCGACCGCGAGCGCTGGAAGGCCGTCGTGCGCGAGTCGACCGCGCTCTTCAAGGACCACCCGGACGTCTTCGACTCCTCGGTGAAGGTCGTGGCCGAGCGGCAGGTGCGCTGGTTCGCGTCGAGCGAGGGCTCGACGCTCGCGACCGAGCAGACGGTCTACGGGCTCCACGTGGCCGCGGTGGCCCGCGCCCCCGACGGCCAGCTCCTCGAGAACGGCCGCGACTTCTACGCGCGCGCCGAGGCGGAGCTGCCGGCGCCCGCCGTGGTGAAGGCGGCGGTGGCGAAGGTGATCGTGGAGCTCGAGGCGCTGCGCAGGGCGCCCGCCATCGACCCGTACACCGGGCCGGCCATCCTCGAGTCCGAGGCGACGGGCGTCCTCTTCCACGAGGCCGTCGGGCACCGGCTCGAGGGCGAGCGGCTCGACGACGACAAGGAGGGCCAGACGTACAAGGGGCAGATCGGCCAGCGCGTCCTGCCGCCGTTCCTCACCATCGTGGACGACCCCACCCTGGAGAGCGTCGGGGCCGTCACCCTGAACGGCACCTACGCCTACGACGAGCAGGGCGTGCCCGCGCGCCGGACCGTGCTCGTGAAGGGCGGCAAGCTCGAGACCTACCTCCTCTCGCGCAAGCCGGTGAAGCCCTTCGAGCGCTCGAACGGCCACGGCCGCAGCCAGGGATCGCGCCCGCCCATGGCGCGCATGGCGAACCTCGTCGTGGAGTCGTCGAAGCGGATGCCCATGCCCGAGCTGAAGAAGCTCCTCATGGCCGAGGCCCGCAGGCAGGGGAAGCCGTACGGGCTCGTCATCCGCGACATCACCGGCGGCAACACCAACACGACCACCTACGGCTACCAGGCGTTCAAGGGGACGCCTCGCCTCGTCTACCGCGTGGACGCGACCACGGGGAAGGAGGAGCTCGTGCGCGGGGTGGAGCTCGTGGGCACGCCGCTCACGAGCGTGAACAAGGTGCTCGCCACGAGCGACGAGGTGAAGGTCTTCAACGGCTACTGCGGGGCGGAGAGCGGCTACGTGCCGGTCTCCACCGTGGCGCCCGCGGCGCTCGTGGGCGAGCTCGAGCTGCAGCGCGCGGGGCGGGCCAGGGAGCGGAGCCCCATCCTTCCTTCGCCGTGGGCGGGCTCGCCGGAGCGGGGGGCGCCGGCCCAGCCCGCCGGCACCGCGGCGGGGGCATCGCGGTGAGCTCGGCGCCGAGCCCGCTCCCGTTCCCGCCGCTCCGGGCCGTGCTGACTCGCCCCAGGCGCGAGGCCCTCGACGCCTTCGCCGGCCAGGGCTGGAAGCCGTACGTCCGGCCCATCCGCCTCGGCGCGGAGCGGAGCCGCCTCCTCAACATCGATCTCTCCGAGCCGGACGTCCTCCTCGAGCGGGAGGGCGACGTCGCCGCCGTGGCGAACGTGGAGACCGATCGCGAGGGGATCGTGACGCACCTCGAGATCGTGGGCGCGGAGCCGGCCGATCCGGTGGGGACCGCGCTCGCCCTCCTCGGCGAGATCGGCCCGCCGCGCAGGGGCGGCGGGGCCGAGGCGCGCGAGTGGATCTGGGGCCCCGAGTCGGGGGCGGCGGCGGAGATCGCGGGCGAGCCCGTCCGGCTCTGGATCTGCGCGGAGCGCGCCTACGGCGATCGGCTCTGGCTCGTGGCGAGCCTCGTGCGGCGGGGCTGAGGGACCGGAGAGCGGCGTTCAGCGCCGCCACCCTTCCCACACCACGTAGCGGCGGAAGTCCGCGGCGAACTCGGCGTCGGTGATGCCGACGGCAGCCTTGAAGGCGGCGGGGAAGCGCTGCCCGCGGCCCATGTGGCGCAGGACCCCCCGCACGCGCTCCTCGCCGTAGCGGCGGAGGAGGAACTCCATGGCGAGGTGGGCGGCCCCGTACACGATCTCGGACTTCTCCTGGTAGATGGGATCCGAGTCCACGATGGGATCGCCGTAGAAGCCCACCGGGCTCGGGGCCGCCTGGCCGCGCCCCGGCTCGACGAAGCCGGACCCGGGGAGCCGCTTCCCGTAGAACTTCCAGAGATCCTCGGCGCCGGGGAACCGGTAGCCCTGCCCTGCGGTCACCGTGGCGAGGCCCTCGCTGAACCAGCGGGGGATCTCCTTGTACATCCAGGTGAGGTCGTCGCCCGCCTGCTGGTACATCGCGCAGTGGGTGAGCTCGTGGACGACCAGCTCCTCGACCTTGGCCGACGAGGGGCCGAACAAGCTCCACGACGACGGCGACTGGATGTCGATCGTGTCGTAGCGCGCCCACGCCCTCAGCCATTCGTAGCCGTGGCGCTGCGCCGCCGCCTCGAGCGCCTCGTGGTCCGGGTGGATGGTGATGGACACCGGGCGCGCCAGCGCCCCCCAGCGGCTCACGCGCGGAGCGGCGGCCTCCACGGCGCGGATCACGGCGCGGGCGGGCCGCTCGTCGCCGGGGGACCACGTCACCCGGAAGCGGGTCTCACCCACCGTCACGTCGGCGGTGCGCGTGGCGATCGCGCGGGGCCCGGCGGCACAGCCCGCGCAGAGCGCGAGGAGGAGGAGGGGGGCGGCGCGGGTCACGACGCAGGTCTATCCGCTCGCGGGGCCCGTAGGCAAGGCGGTCGCGCCCGCCAGGCGCGCGAGCAGTGGGGCGAGGTGGGTCAGATCGCGCACCTCGGCGATCTCCGCGGCCGCGCGACCGAAGCCGAGCACCGGGACCGGCGCGAGCGTGTGGTTGCGAGAGGCGAGGTCCTCGACGTTGCCGTGATCGCTCGCCACGACGAGCGCGTCCTCGGGCCCGAGCCGCGCCGCCAGCCGCCGCAGGAACGCGTCGACCCGCCCGAGCGCGTCCAGCGCCCGCTCCATCGAGCGCGCGTGGCCCGCCTCGTCGGTCTCGAAGAACTCGAAGAGCGCGAGGTCGTGGCCGCGGGAGAGCGCGAGGAAGACGTCGGCGGCCTCCGCGGGCTCGCGCGCCGGGACGTCGGCGCCGCGCCGGCGCGCCGTGCGGCCGGTGATGTCGTGGGTGAGCCCCCGCCCGGCCCGCGCGTCGTCCCAGGTCCGGAACGCACCGCCGCCCGCCGCGTAGGCCACCGTGGTCGCGGCGGGCCGCAGCCGCCGCTTCCCGACCGAGAACTCCGGCTCGCCCTGCGCGGGAAAGCCGAGGGCGCGGAGATACGCCACGGGGTAGGCGTTCGCGAACACGGCGCGCCGGCCCGCGCGCGAGAGCGCGAGGAAGAGCGACCGCTCCCGCAGCAGCGCCCGCAGCGCCGCGTTGGGAAAGCCGAGCAGGTGCCGTCCCAGGAGCCGCGGGGCGTTCTCGCCCGTGAGGATCGAGGTCTGACCGGTGGCCGACTGGGGCCGGCCCGGGACGCCCAGCGTCGCGTCGGCCAGCACCGCCTGCGCTCCCGCCGGGAGCGGCGCGCCCGAGCCGTCCTCGAAGCGGGAGAGCAGGAACTCCTCGCGCGCGAGCGGGTTCCGGTCCGGATCGCGGGCCCCCGCGCCGACCCCGTCCACGAAGACGAAGAGCACCGTCACGCCGGGATTCTAACGGGGTTCGGGCCCGGGACCGGCTCCCCCGGGCCCGAGCCCCGGCAGCGGGGCGCGGGCGCGAGGCCGCGTCAGAGCTGGAAGTGGAATCCGAACCCGTAGAAGCGCGTCTCGTCGAGGAAGAACTGACCGTACGGCGAAGGGCCCTGGTAGTACTCGCCCACGATGCTCCACACGCGCGGCGGGTGCTCGGGGCTCGTCCAGTGGGCGAACTCGATGCCCGAGCGGACGCTGTAGGCGGGCTTCCAGTCGCGCTGCTGGCTCGCCTTCACGTCGAGCGCGGCGATGAAGCGAGGGCCGCGCACCGGGCCGAGGCGCAGCTCCGTGCCCGCCTGCGCCACGTACGACTCGAGCGTCGCCGGCGTGCGGCGGAAGAGCCAGTCGCCCCCGGCGTAGATGCGCAGCGGCCCCAGCTCCTCGGAGAGGACCATGCTGACCGCCTCGAACGAGAGGCCCTCGTTCGTGATCTCGGTCGTGGCGTGGGCCAGGAGCTCGTCGCCGAGATGGGAGCTCTGGTGATAGACGCGCACGCGGCCCGAGAACGAGGCCACACGGAACGTGAGGGGCAGGCCGACCTGGTAATCCGCGTTGAGGAGATCGGCGCTGGGCGTGCCGAGGTCGAACTGCGCGAACACGGCGGCGTCGAGCCCGAACTGCACGCCGTCGCCCGGATCTCCGGCGCCGAGGCGAAAGAAGCCGACCGTGTCGCCGACGCCGATCGAGCCGACGTTCTTCGCCTTGGTGACGCGCGGGAACTCGCCGCGCAGGGAGCTCAGGAACGATCGCGGCGCCTTGGGATCGGCGACGAGCGGGCAGAAGATGCCGCCTTGCGGGAAGAGCACGAACCCGGACGACTCCGCCTCGTGCACGCCGGTGCCGCAGCGGAGCGGGGGCGGCGCGAGCGCGGCGGCGCGGCTCGGGGCGGTCGCGGCGAGGA
>DATDDC010000349.1:0-3628 GCA_036523995.1 Anaeromyxobacter sp. | reverse complement strand
TAGGGGATTCGAGAAACAGCGACGCCGCCACGACGGCCCATCCCCGCCCGCACGGAGACGGATGCCCACGGTAGGGGATTCGAGAAATGGCGACGCCGCCGCGGTGGCCTGCCCCGGCCCCCGCGGAGACGGAGGCCCACGGAGGCGCTGCGGAGCCCACCGCAGCCGCTCAGCCGACCGAGCTCACGGATTCGGCCGTCCCAGCGCCCGGAGGAGCTGCGCCCTGGAGGCGGCGAGGTTGAACTGCGACTGGACGCGCAGCGCGGACGCGTTCGCGGCCGCGACCTGCGCGTCGCCGAGCTCGATGATGCTGCCGGCGCCGGCGCGGTAGCGCCCCTCCGCCAGGCGCAGCTGCTCCTTCGCC
This sequence comes from Anaeromyxobacter sp., assembly GCA_036523995.1. Lineage (GTDB taxonomy): Bacteria > Myxococcota > Myxococcia > Myxococcales > Anaeromyxobacteraceae > Anaeromyxobacter. Next base: position 3,264 of record DATDDC010000349.1, on the reverse strand, counting down.
GCCGTCTCGGCCTCGCCGGCCGAGGCGAGCGTCGCCCGCGCCGCCCGCACCGCGAGCCGCGACTGCTCGACCTCGAGGCGGATCTGCTGGCGGAGCTGCTCCTCCTGAGCCGTGATGAGGTTCAGGGTCGCCTCCGACTCGTGGATCGCCGCGCGGGTCGCGCCGCCCTGGAACAGGTTCCAGGTGAGCGTGATCGTCGCGCTCCAGTTCGGATACGTGTAGTCGAGGGACGGCCCCTGCGCGCTGAGGTCGCCCTGGGCGCCGACGGTGGGGAGGTAGCCCGCGCGCGCGGCCGATCGCGTGAGCACCTGCGCCCGCTCCTGCTCGCGGAACGAGGCGAGCTCGGGGCGCGAGGCGATGGCCTCCGCGTACAGCGGGTCGAGCGGCTGGTCCTCGTTGGGGATCGCCGGCAGGACGTCGTCGGCCACTTCGAAGTCCGTCGAGCGCTCCACGCCCATGGCCTGGGCGAGCTGCGCGCGCGCGGTGTCGTAGCCGTTCTCCGCCTGGATGAGCTGCACCGCCGCGTTGGCCCGCGCCGCGCGCGCCGAGGCGAGGTCGATCTCGGGCCGGGTGCCCACCTCCACGAACGCCTGGGCCTGCTTGAGGTGCGCGTCCTGGTTCGCGAGCGTGTCGCGGGCGACCGCCACGAGATCGCGCGCCGCGCGCGCCGCGAAGAAGGCGGCGCGGGCCGAGGCAGCGATCTGCAGCTCCGTCGCGCGCTCGCCCGCCTCGAAGGAAGCGGTGTTGGCGAGGGAGGAGCGGTAGCGCTGGAACTGCGCGGCGTCGAAGAGCACCTGCGTCAGCGTCGCGCCGGCGCCGGCGGTGCGCGTCGCCGTCCAGCTCGTCGTGGGGCCGGTCGGGTTCGTGAGGTGCCGGTTCGGGTTCGAGGTCGACCAGTCGTAGAACAGGTCGGCCTTGAGCTGCGGCAGCAGCGGCGCCCGGGCGGTCTCGGACCTCGCCGACGCGACGTCCAGGTTCGCCTGCGCCTGCCGGAGCTGCGGGTGGTTGGCGAGCGCGGTGCGCACGGCCTCGTCGAGGCCGAGCACGGGCCGCGCGGCGGGCGGCGCCGCGGGGGCGGCCTGCGCGAGGACGGAGGAGGGCAGCGAGAAGGCGAGGGCGAGGGCGAGGGCTCTCATTCGAACCTCAGGGCCTGGATGGGGTCGAGCCGCGACGCGCGGCGCGCCGGGTAGAGCCCGAAGGCGACGCCCACGACGCCGCTGAAGCCCACGGCGACGAGCACCACCTCGGGTCGAAACAGGACGGGCCAGCCGAAGGCGTTCGCGAGCTGCCAGGCCACGCCGAGCCCCAGCGCGACGCCGATGGCGCCGCCCGCGACGGAGAGGGCGAGGGCCTCCGCCAGGAACTGGAGCAGGATGTCGCGCGCCCGCGCCCCGACGGCCATGCGCACGCCGATCTCGCGCGTCCGCTCGGTGACCGAGACGAGCATGATGTTCATGATCCCGATCCCGCCGACGAGGAGCGACACCGCCGCGATGGCCGCGAGGAGCAAGGTGAGCGTGCGCGCCCCCTCCTCCTGCGCCCCCGCGGTCTCGGCGAGGTTCCGGATGGAGAAGTCGTCGTCGGCGCCGAGCTGCAGCCGGTGCCGGTCGCGCAGGAGCGCGCGGATCTGGCTCTGCGCTCGCCCCGTCGTCGCCGGGCTCGTCGCGCCGACGAGGATGACGCCCGAGAGATAGTTTCCGAGGCCGCCCTGGATCTTGGCCTGGAAGGTCGTGCGCGGCACGAACACGGCGTCGTCCATGTCCTGGCCGGTGGGCGACTGGCCCTTCGCCGAGAGCACGGCGACGACCTGGAACGGCACGTTCCGGATGCGGATCTGGAGGCCCACCGGGTTCGTCCCGGTGCCGAAGAGCTGCTCGGCGACCGTCTTCCCGAGCACGGCGACCTTCGTCCCCGACTCCACGTCCGACGCGCCGAAGAGCGTCCCCTGCGCCGCGGGCCAGGTCCGGATCGAGAAGAACTCCGGCGTGGTCCCGGTCACCGAGGTCGTCCAGTTGAGCTCCTCGGCGAGCACGGGAGCCACGGAGCGCAGCGCGGGCGCAGCGTAGCGCACGCTCGGGATCTCCGTCTGGATCGCCTTGAGGTCGTCCCAGGTGAGCGTGGGCTGCGAGCCGAACCCGCCGTGCGAGCCGCCGGAGGTGGACGTCCCGGGCAGGATGATGAGGAGGTTCGCGCCCATCGCCTCGAAGGTCTGCTGGACGCGCGCCTTGGCGCCGTCGCCGATGGCCACCATGGCTATCACGGCGGAGACGCCGATGACGATGCCGAGCGCGGTGAGGAAGGACCGCATCTTCGTGCGCAGAAGCGCGCGGAAGGCGATGCGAAGGATCTGGAGGAGGCTCATGGCGCGGCCCTCTCGGCCTCGAGGTCGGCGTCGTCGTCGAGCGGCCTGGGGACGGCGGGCCGCGGCGTGCGCCGCTCGTCGGAGCGGATCTTGCCGTCGCGCATCACGATGACGCGCGAGGCGTGCTCGGCGATGTCCGGCTCGTGGGTGACGAGCACCACGGTGATCCCGGCGCGGCCGAGCTCCTGGAGGAGGGCCATCACCTCCTCGCTCGTGCGCGAGTCGAGGTTGCCGGTGGGCTCGTCGGCGAGGAGGACGCGCGGGCGGTTCACGAGCGCGCGCGCGATGGCGACGCGCTGCTGCTGGCCGCCGGAGAGCTGGCTCGGGTGGTGGTGCGTGCGATCGCCGAGGCCCACGCGCTCGAGGGCCTCGGCCGCCCGGGCATGCCGCTCGGCGTTGGAGAGCCCCGCGTACACGAGCGGCAGCTCCACGTTCTCGAGGGCGCTCGTGCGCGAGAGCAGGTTGAAGCTCTGGAACACGAAGCCGATGGTCCGGTTGCGGATCGCCGCCAGGTCGTCGGCGGGCAGGCGAGAGACGTCGCGCCCGTCGAGCAGGTAGCGCCCGGCGGTCGGCCGGTCGAGGCAGCCGAGCAGGTTCATGAGCGTCGACTTGCCCGAGCCGGACGCGCCCATGATGGCGGTGAACTCCCCGCGGCCGATGGAGAGCGAGACGCCGCGGAGGGCGTGCACCTCCACGTCCCCCATGGCGTAGGTCTTGGTGACGCCCTCGAGCTGGATGAGCGGTGCGGCGTCCATGGGCGCTCCTAGTGCCCCGACCCAGGCATGATGCCTATTCCGAGCGACGATCCTCTCGCTGCGGCGGGCGGCCTCGTCGCTGCGCTGCTCGACGTAGCTCTGCTACGCCTCCGCTGCTCGCTCCTCGGGCGCCCGCCTCGCTTCGGT
>DATDDC010000348.1:0-5581 GCA_036523995.1 Anaeromyxobacter sp. | reverse complement strand
AGGGCGAGGTACGGACGCTATGCACGGTGATGAAGGAGCTAGGTCACCAACGCATCGACCTGCTCAAGATGGACATCGAAGGCGCCGAGTACGCGGTCCTCGAGAACATGCTGGCGACGGGGGTCCGCCCGAGGATCGTCTGCGTCGAGCTCGAGCACCCCTCGCCCGTGCGCAACGTCCGGACGGTCCTCGCCCTGCGGCGCGCCGGGTACGACGTCTGCCGCGTGGACGGCCGCAACATCACGCTCGTTCTGCGTCAGCTCTGAGCCGCGATCGCTGCAACTTGGTTAGTATTACGCGGTCACTTTCTTGATGGGGATCGCCGCGCGTGATCTACCGTGGGCATGATCGCCCACGTGAAGAAGCTCGAGCGTTCTCTGGAAGCGTTCGCGGGATCGTTGTTCGACGGCATGGGCAGGCCGGAGCGCCGGCGCGCCATGGCCTGGTACCTCGAGGGACTCCTGCTCGATGGGACCCGCAAGAGCATCGAGCCGATGGCGGCGCGGCTGGTCGACGAGCCCGCGGGCGTCGAGGCGATGCGGCAGCGTCTGCAGCAGTGCGTCTCCGTCAGCGCTTGGTCCGATGACGAGGTCCGGGCGCGGCTGGCGCGGAAGGTCCAAGAGGAGCTACCGGAGATCGAGGCGCTCGTCCTCGACGACACCGGGTTCCCCAAGCAGGGGAAACATTCGGTCGGCGTGGCGAGGCAGTACTCCGGCACGCTCGGGCGGACGGCCAACTGTCAGGTCGCGGTGAGCCTCCACTTAGCCGGCGAGCTCGGCAGCTGCTGCATCGGGATGCAGCTCTACCTCCCGGAGGAGTGGACAAGCGATCCGAAGCGATGCCGCGCCGCGGGCGTTCCGGAGGACGTTGGTTTCCTGCGCAAGTGGGAGATCGCGCTGCGCCTGCTCGACGATGCCAATCGCTGGGCCGTCACCAAGCGCCTGCTGCTCGTGGACGCTGGGTACGGAGAGATCACCGAGTTCCGCGAGGCGCTCACTTCGCGTGGCTATCCGTACATCGTCGGTATGGGCGGCGACCCGGTCGTCTGGGCACCCGGGACCGGCCCCATCTCTACGGCTGACTGGCGCCGTCCCCGTGGCCATTCCGGCCCGACGCGCACGCGGTACCGCGACGGCCAGCACGCGCCCGTTTCGTTGCTGGCCCTCGCGACTGCCCTCGGCAGGAAGGCGTGCCGCTCGATACGCTGGCGCGAGGGCACCAAGGGAACGCAGCGTTCGCGTTTCGCTGCCATCCGCGTGAGGACGGCCCACAAGCACGCGCAGGGCCGCGCCCCGGGGCCGGAGGAGTGGTTTCTCTACGAGTGGCCTGCCGACGAGCCCGAGCCGACCAAGTTCTGGCTCTCCGACCTTCCCGCCGACACGCCACTCAAGGAGCTCGTTCGGCTCGCCAAGCTCCGGTGGCGGGTCGAGCGCGACTACCAGGAACTCAAGGAGGAGATCGGGCTCGACCACTTCGAGGGCCGCAGCTGGCGAGGATTCCACCACCACGTCACATTGTGCGCGGCCGCACACGCCTTCCTCGCGCTCCACCGAGCGCTTTCCCCCCCGGCACGCCAAGCGCTGGACGCTGCCCATGGTGCGGCGGCACCTTCAACTCGTCCTCCTGCGCCGCATCGGCTGGTGCCCGCTCTGCCGGCAAAGCGTCGACGCCGCCACTCGGCCGCGCGGCCCGTCCAGGATGTGATCGAGTAGTGTTAGGTCCCAGGCCAGGAACTCGCGGACGCATGTTGCGTGCCTCGCCGGAGAGGCTGAAGCTCGGTCACGCCCTCTTGCGCACGAGATAGCACAACATGTGGCCCATCAGGTCGACAGGGAGCGTTCTGCGCAATGCCCTACCGATCAAGGAAAAGCGTACGCGGCCCGTCGAATGATCGAAGCGACCAGCGATGGGCCCGAAGTTGTGAAGGATTCCCTCGTCGCCGAAATCGACGAACTCCTCGACGATGTCGAGGCCGGCGCCACGAAGAAACGCCCGCATCTGCTGCTTCGAGAAATGGTACTGATAAAACTCCCAGCCGCGGCGCGACATGATGAAGTCCGCCGCGTAGCCAGGTAGGACCTCTCGGCGCGCATCCCCGATAGTACGCCGGTCCACCCCCAGCGTCTTCCGGAGCAGCCGGCGAAGCCACGAAGTCTGAACGAGCGCGCGCCTGGGCGCGACGACCCGCCTCATCGCGGCTCGCACCGGCCCGAGATACGGAACCGTGATGATCGCGACGCCTCCCGGTCTCAGTACGCGGCGGTATTCCGACAGCGAGCGCGCAGGGCCCTCGGCGGAATGCTCAATGGAGCCGAGTGAGACGATTGCGCCGAACTCGCCATCGCCGAAGGGCATGTGCCGCATGTCGCCGCTCTCGAAGCGGCCTCCAGGGATGGCCTCGCGCGCGCGCTTGCAGCACGCTTCACTCCAGTCGAGCCCCGTCGCGGTCCAGCCTTGTTTCACGAACCATCCGACCCATCTCCCGGAACCACATCCGGCTTCGAGAATAGGCTGGTGGTCAGACAATACGCTCTTGAAATATTCGGCTAGCTCGTATTGATCGCACTGCGAGATCTGCTGTTGGAGGTCAGAGGACAAGAATCCTCGCTCGAAGGCCTCGCCGGCGGCTGAGAGTGTGTCACTCATGCTCACTCCACGAGTACTGTGGAACGGCGGCCTTCGCCCCCCGCGAATGTGGATACGCCCCCTTATAGCGGAGCCAGACGCTCGCCGGCCAGTCGTCACCCCGGGTAGAGCGACGATACTTAGGCCGCCCGTCCTCGGCGCAGCGGCCCGTCACGCGCCGCCGCGCTGTCGCTCCAGTATCGCCTCCAGCTCCGCGATCGCCTCGAAATCCTTCGGTCGCCCTGCTGCCCGTTTCACGGCGATGAGCTTCTCGAGGGAGAGCAGCCGGCAACTCGCGCCGTAGACGACGATCTCGCCGCTGTGAGGCAGGAGGTCGGCGTAGCCGCCGCCCCCGACGATCTCGCCGAAGAGATCGATGGCTCCGATCTCCGTCCGAAGCGTGAAGTTGAGCCCGTTCCCGAGCGTTCGCTCATCCCACTGGAAAGGGAGCCCCGGTGGCGCGCCGCGCGGGTAAGGCTTGAAGGGCGCGAGCGCCGCGACGACGCGGCGCAGGTTGTCCGCTTCGCGGGCGTACACGACGTCCACGTCCTGGGTGAGCCGCGCCGAACCGTGCGCGACGGCCGCTGCTCCACCCACGACGATGAACCGCGCTCCTTCCCCCGAGAGAGCTCTGAGGAGCGCGGCGATGTCCGTGATCATGGCACGCGCCGCTTCCCGGCCCGCCTCAGCTCCTCGGCGAACCGCTGCAGCTCCATCCACTTGTCGAAGCGCTGCTCGACGGTGAGCCGCAGGTTCTCCTCGATCAGGGTGAGGTCGACGCCTGCGCGGTATGCGTCGATCACGGGGTCGGGCATCCGGTCGCGCGGCCGTTCCGCCATGTCCGTCAGTGTAGCGCGGCGGGAGCCGGTTCGCAGACGAGAGGGCGCGCCCGGGGTGCTGCACCCCGGCGCGTTACCGAGTAGAACCCCGCAGTGCGTCCCACCGGAGCCATCCGCAGGATCCTCGGCCTCCTCCGCGAGGAGCTCCCGGCGCTCTCCGCCGGCACGGTCCTCCTCGTCGCCGGCGCGGGGCTCTCGCTCGTCTACCCGCAGGGCATCCGGGCCATCGTGGACGGCGCCATCGCCGGCCGCGACCCGGCGGCGGTGAGGCGCATCGCCATCTTCCTCGCCGTCCTGGCCGTGCTCCAGGGCGCCGCGGTGGCGGGGCGGCACCTCCTCTTCTCCCTCGCGGGCGAGCGCGGCGTGCGGCGCGTGCGCGAGCGGCTCTACCAGAGCCTCCTCGCGCAGGAGATCGCCTTCTTCGACGGCTCGCGCACGGGCGAACTCGTCTCGCGCCTCGGGAACGACTGCGCCACCATCCAGAGCCTCATCGCCGCCAACGTCTCGATGGCCTTCCGGAACGCCATCACGGCGCTCGGCGCGCTCGCCCTCCTCTTCGTCACCTCGGGACGGCTGACGCTCGTCATGCTCCTCGTCGTGCCGCCGGTCGCCATCGGGGCGGTCGCGTACGGCAGGAAGGTCCGCGCCCTGGCGCGCCGCTACCAGGACGCGCTCGCGGACGCGAGCCACGTCGCCGAGGAGTCGCTCTCCGCGGTCCGCACGGTGCGCGCATTCAACGCGGAGTCGGCCGAGACGGCGCGCTACGAGAGCGCCACCGGCGCCGCGTACGACGCCGCGCGGAAGCGGGCCTTCGCGGGCGCGGGCTTCATGGGCGGGGCGGCGGCGGGCGGGTACGTCGCCATGGCGGTGGTGCTCGGCTACGGCGGGACGCTCGTCGCGAAGGGCACGCTCACGGCGGGCGCGCTCACCGCGTTCCTCGTCTACACGCTCCTCATCGCCATGAGCCTCGGCGCGCTCGCGGACCTCTGGGCGGAGGCGATGAAGGGGCTCGGCGCGGCGGACCGGGTCTTCGCGCTCATGGACCGGGTGCCGGCGATGCCGATCTCGGGCGGCCTCGTCCCCGCGCGCGCCAACGGGGCGGCGTGCGACGGCCGCCTCGCCTTCGAGGGCGTCCGCTTCTCGTACCCGACGCGGCCCGACGCCGAGGTGCTCTCCGGCGTGGACCTCGCCGTCGCGCCGGGCGAGGTGGTGGCGCTCGTGGGCGCGTCCGGCGCGGGGAAGTCCACGGTCGCCGCGCTCATCGGCCGCCTCTACGACCCGAGCCAGGGCCGCATCCTCCTCGACGGCCGCGATCTCCGCGACCTCGATCCGGCGTGGCTTCGGGCGCAGATCGGCGTCGTGCCGCAGGAGCCGGTGCTCTTCTCCGCGTCCATCGAGGAGAACGTGAAGTACGGCCGGCCGGGCGCCTCGCACGAGGACGTCGTGAGCGCCTGCCGCGCCGCCCACGCGGACGCCTTCGTGCGCGCCTTTCCCGACGGCTACGCGACGAAGGTCGGCGAGCGCGGCCAGCAGCTCTCCGGCGGGCAGCGCCAGCGCATCGCCATCGCCCGGGCCGTCCTGAAGGATCCGCGCATCCTCCTCCTCGACGAGGCGACGAGCGCGCTCGACGCGGAGTCCGAGGCGCTCGTGCAGGACGCGCTCGAGAAGCTCATGCGCGGGCGGACGGCCCTCGTCATCGCGCACCGGCTCTCCACCGTGGCCCGCGCAGATCGCGTGGTCGTCATCGAGGGCGGGCGCGTCGTCGAGAGCGGCGCGCACTCCGCGCTCATGGAGCGGGCGGGGATCTACCGTCGGCTCGTGGAGCGGCAGCTGATGCCGGCGTGAAGGGAGTGCGCGGGCGGACCCGAGCGACCGCTCCTCACGCCCCCGACGAGCCTCGATCCGCGCACGCGATACGAGCTGGAGCTGCCGACGCCGGCGGACCTCGCGCGCGCGATCGAGCTCGACGCGCGCTTCGCGCAGCTCGGACTCGGCCTCGTCGATGGGATGGTCGCCGCGGTCCCCGAGCGCCGCCGCGTCCTGCGCATCCTCACCACCGACCGGAAGGGCTTCTCGCCACTCCGCGTGGGGCCCCGGCTCGATCGCGCCCTCGAGCT
>DATDDC010000347.1:0-3255 GCA_036523995.1 Anaeromyxobacter sp. | reverse complement strand
CAGGACGACCGCCAGGGCCGCTCCCGCCGCGGCGATCGCCGTGATCCAGCGCGTGCGGGACTTCCGGGCCTCCTCGGGCGCGTCGAAGGTCTCCGTCGCCTGCATGGGATCCGCCCCGGGCGCGGGCTGCGCCTTCGGTTTCGGGACCTCCTGCGTCGGCGGGACGATCATGCTGTCCGAGACCCAGCGCGTGGAGGTGGTATCCGGCGGCGGGGGCGAGCCGGAGAGCGGCGTGGACGCAGCGAGGAAGGCGCTCGGCGCCGGTCCGCCGGCGCAGGCGGCCGCCGGCTGGAAGAACGCCGCGGGCGGCGTCAGGGCCGCCTCGAGGTCCCGCAGCCTCGCTCGCCGCTCCTTCGCCCACCCGCCCGTGAAGATGCCGAGCCTCCTGCGCAGGGCCGAGAGCCTCTGCTTCGTGGTCGCGTTGTGCATGACCGTCCTCCTGGCGCTCTCCACGCCTTCGGCCGCGGCGGAAAGTCGCCGCGGCCGGAGAACGCCGTCCGCGTCACACGATCATGTCACAGGCGAGCCTGAACGGGACGCGCTGTATTCACTTGGGGTGACACACACCGGCGGTCATGTCGGTGGCCGGGGGCGGCCGTGGTCGCGACATCGCCGGCGTGCGCGGAGGTGCGCGGCCTATGGCTTCGCGGCCGCGAGCTCGCCCAGCTCACGCGAGCGCTTCGTCGCCGCCTCGACGGCGGTGATGAGCGCGGCCCGGAACCCGCCCGACTCGAGCGCGTGGAGGCCCGCGATGGACGTGCCGCCGGGGCTCGTCACCTGGTCCTTGAGCCGCCCCGGATGCTCGCCCGTCTCGAGGACGAGCTTCGCCGAGCCCATCACCGCCTGGGCCGCGAGGGCGAGGGCGATGGGCCGCGCCAGCCCGACCTTCACGCCGCCGTCCGCGAGCGCCTCGATGGCCATGAACACGAAGGCCGGCCCCGAGCCGGAGAGGCCCGTCACGGCGTCGAGGTGGTGCTCCTCGACCACGACGGCGACGCCCACCGCCTCGAACAGCGCCAGCGCCTGCTCGAGGTCGGCGTCGGTGGCGTGCGGGCCGCGCGCGAGCGCGGTCGCCCCGGCGCCGACGAGGGCGGGGGTGTTGGGCATGGTCCGGATGATGCGCACCCCGGCGCCGAGCTTGCGCGCGATGGCGCCGATGGGGACGCCCGCCGCGATGGAGATGACGAGCTTCTTCGCGTCGATGGCGGGGGCGATCTCGTCGAGGAGGGCGTCGATGCTCTGCGGCTTCACGGCGATGACGACGATGTCCGCCTGGGCGCAGGCCGCCCGGTTGTCGGCGGTGACGTGCACGCCGTAGCGCTTCTGGATCTCCTCGCGGCGCTCGGCCCGTGGCTCCGAGCAGATGAGCCCCTCCGGAGCGGCCTTGCCCGCCCGCAGGAGGCCCTTCACGAGCGCCTCTCCCATGTTGCCCGAGCCGAGGATCGCGATCTTCTTCTTCCGCAGCGCCATGCATCGAGATTAGCGCTACCCGATGATGAAATCCTCTTTCGACACGGGGCCCCCGGCGAAGCGGCCGATATCGAACCGGTCGAGGAGCTCGTCCTTGCCGCGGCCGGCGAGCCAGTCCGCGTACAGCTCGGCCACCGCGGGGGCCATCATGAACCCGTGCCCGACGAAGCCGGAGAGCTGGTGGAAGTTGGGGAACCCGGCCGGGCCCAGGACGGGATTGTTGTCGGGCGTGACGTCGTAGCAGCCCGCCCACTGCCGGATGACCTTCACGGCCGCGAGCACCGGCGCGACGGCGATCGCCGAGCGCGCGAAGCGGGCGAGGAAGCGCAGCGTGGAGCCCTGCACCACGCCCTCGGGCTCGGCGGGATCGCCCATGCCGCCCACGATCTCCCCCCGGAGCGACTGCGAGAAGTAGAGGCCCGTGCCGAGGACGGAGACGAGCGGCCCGAGCCAGGGCCGCAGGGACTCGGTGACGAGGATCTCGTGGCGCGTGGGCCGGTTCGGGAGCCTCACCCCCGCGAGCCGGGCGACCTCCTTGGACCAGGCGCCCGCCGCCACCACCACCGTCTCGCAGGCGACGCGCCCGTGCGCCGTGCGAACCGCCACGACCCGCCCGCCGGACGCCTCGAAGCCGGTGACGGGCGTGAACGTCCGCACCTTCGCGCCGAGCGCCCGGGCGCGCTCCGCGTAGCCCCACAGGAACGGCCAGGGGAAGACGACGCCGTCGTCCGGATTCCACGAGGCGGCCAGGAAGCTCCTCGCGTCCAGCTCCGGCACGAGCTCGAGCGCCTCGGCCGGGCCGATGACGCGCGTGCGGAGCCCCTCGCGCCGGTGGAGCGCGGCGTTGCGCTCGATGCGCGCGACGTGCTCCTTCGCCGGCGCGAGGAAGAGGTAGCCGCCGCGCCGGAACCAGACGTTGATGCCCATCTCGACGGCGAAGCGATCGCAGATCTCCATCGACCGGCGCGCCAGCCGGATGAAGCTGGGCGTGGACCACTGCGCCCGCACCCCGCCGCCGTTCCGGCCGGAGGCGCCGGCGTTCAGGTACGAGCGCTCGAGCACGAGCACGTCGCGGACGCCGCGCCGCCCGAGCTCGTAGGCGAGGGCGAGCCCGAAGATGCCGCCGCCGACGATGACGACGTCGGCGCGGCCGGGGAGGGGCTCGTGGAAGGCATCGGCCGGCGGCGCGGCGGTCGAGGTCGGGGTCGCGGTCGAGGTCGGGGTCGCGGTCGTGGTCGTGGTCGTGGTCGTGGTCGTGGCCGCGGTCGCGGTCGAGGCCGCGGTCAGGCTCGAGATCGCGGTCGAGCTGGGCACCTCCCTCGGCACGCCCTCGTCGATGGGCAGCCCCGAGGGATCGATCGCCGCGAGGAGGCCCAGCTCGACCGGCCGCAGCGGCGGGCGGACCGTGAACGGCGCCGCCTCCTCGGGCGAGGCGCCGAGGCGGAGCAGCTCCCGCGCCACGAGCGCGACGCAGCTCTTTCCCTGGCAGGGCCCGGTCCCGAGGCCGGTGTAGCGCTTCACCGACTCGACGTCGCGGTGGCCCGCCGCGAAGGCGCGCCGCACCTCCTCGAGCGTCACGTCCTCGCAGGCGCAGAGGATGGCCTTACCCACGCGCCGCCTCCCCGGCCCGCCGCCCCGCCTCCGCCGCGCGCACGGCGTCCATGGCGCCGGTCACCTCGCCCGCGGCGAGGAGGCCGGGCACGGAGGTCGCGCCGTCCGGCGCCGCCCGGAGCGCGAACGCGCTCGTCCCCGGGTCGAGGGCGATCTCCGCGCCGAGCTCGCGCG
>DATDDC010000346.1:0-16631 GCA_036523995.1 Anaeromyxobacter sp. | reverse complement strand
GCCGCGCTCGAGCGCGAGGGCCTTCGCCGCGCGCCGGGCGCGGACCTGCGGCTCGAGTACCCGGTGGCGCAGGCCCGCGACGGACGGCTCCTCGCGGGCTACGCCGACCTCGTCGCCGCGGACCGGCGGGGGCTCGCGGTCGTCGACTTCAAGACAGACGCGCCGCCCGCGGCCGACGTCGCCGCCTCGCACCCCGCGTACGTCGAGCAGGTCCGCACCTACGCGCGCGTGCTCGAGGACCTCGGCCTCGCGCCGCCCGGCACGGTGCGCGCCGGGCTCCTCTTCACCGCCGAGGGCGCCATCCGCTGGGTGGCCCGCCCCTGAGCGCGTCCCCGGCGCCGAGCGCGCCGCCGATCAGACGACGGAGATCCGCGTCCGCAGGCCTCCGCTGAAGAGGCTCTTCGGGATCATGGCGTGGACGCCCTTGTTCACGTCCACGACCTGCGTCACCCGGAAGCTCACGCCCAGGCTGCACAGCGAGTACGCGTCGAGCGGCGTGAGGCCGGCCCGCTTCACGAGGAACTCGATGGCGTTCTCGAGCGCGATGCGGAAGGCGGTGCCGAGGTCCTTGTCGAGGCCGAGCGGGATGAAGTGGGTCGCCGTCTCGGCGATGGGCCATTTCCAGCCGGCGTTCTTGTGGAGCATGACGCGGATGCGGAGCTCCTGCATCGCGGTCTCGAGCGCGGTCAGGCTCACCTCTCCGTCGCCCTGGAGCGCGTGCGAGTCGCCCGTGTAGATGCGCCCGCCGCGCTGCCACACCGGGAGGAACATGCGGCTGCCCTCGCCCATCTCCCGCAGGTCCGTGTTGCCGCCGTGCGGCCCCGGCGGAACGGAGCTGTAGACGCCGTTCGTCACGCCGAAGAAGCCGTCCGGCGGCGCGAGGCCGAGGGTGCCCTGGAACGGCAGGAGCGGCAGGTCGATGTCGGGGCCGAACGACGTCTTCATGCGATCGAGGTCGAGCGTGAAGTATTTCACCTGGCCCTCGGGGAAGGCCTCGGGGAGCGCGCCCGTCTTGAGCGTGCCGGGGTTGTTGAAGTTGCAGGCCCACTCCCTGGGAAGGATCCGGTGGTACTGGATCTCGAGCAGGTCGCCGGGCTCGGCGCCGCGCACGGCCACGGGCCCGATGATCGAGTGCGGCCCCTTGCCCGGGTTCTCGGTCCGCCAGCGGGCGATGTCCGCGACGGGGACGCCGGGCTGGATGCGATCGAGGAAGTGCGACCAGGTCCGCGGGTAGACGATGGTGTCGCCCGGCTCGATCTCGAGGATGTTCGGGAGGGTGGTGTCGAACACGCCGAGCTTCACGGTCTGGTTCGAGGACTCGACGGTGTGGACGCGGCCGCCGGCGGGCGGGAAGAGCGGCGCGCCGGACGAGGCCGCCGAGCGCGAGGAGCCGCCCCCCGTCGTCGCGCAGGCCGACGCGAAGAGCGGCCCCGCCGCGGCGCAACCGGCGAGGAGCCCGCCCGCCTTGAGGAGGGAGCGGCGCTCGCGGCCGCGCGCGGTGAGGACGCCATCCAGCGTCTCGCCCTCGACCTCGTCCAGGCGGAAGAGGCGCCTGCGACGGGCCGGCGGCGTGACGGCCTCGGACACCTCGTCCGCGACGCGCTCCATGGCGCGGATCTCGCCGCAGCCGGAGAGGCTGCACGCGCTCGGGCCGTGCTCGGGATGGTTCGCGTCGGGAGGATGGGCCATGGCGTTCGTCTCCTTCGCGGGCGAGAGGCCGCCACCCCCGCGGCGCCCGGAGCAGGACGCCTTGTTCGCTCGGGTCCCGATCGGCTTCAAGCGGAAGCGGGTGGCAATGCGGGGTCCCGCTCGGAAGGGAAACCCGGCGGGGCCCGCGAGGCCGTCAGGTGCGCGGGCGCTCCAGGGCCCGCTCGATGCGAGGATCGGGCACCCACCAGACCACGGCCACCGCCACGAGGACCCCCAGGCCGAGCCAGCGGTTCGCGAAGGCGAGCGGCACGGCGAGCGCGTACGCCACGACGGAGACCCTGCCCTTCCAGTCCGCTCCCAGCGCCAGCGCCAGCGGGGAGTCGGCGGGGTGGAGGGCCAGGAGCGCGCGCGTGAGGAAGGTGTAGGCCAGCGCCGCGAGGAGCTGGACCGCCGCGTAGAGCGCCACCGTCGACGGCGCCGCCCCGGTCTCTCCCATCCACGCGGTGGCGAAGGGCGTGAGCGAGAGCCAGAAGAGCAGGTGCAGGTTGGCCCACAGCACGCGACCATCCACCCGCTGCACCGCGTGCAGGAGGTGGTGGTGGTTGTTCCAGTAGATGCCGAGGTAGACGAAGCTCAGGAGGTAGCTGAGGAGCTTCGGCACGAGCGGGCGCAGGGCGGCGAGCTCGAAGCCCGGCGGCGGGCGGAGCTCGAGGACCATGATGGTGATGAGGATGGCGACCACCCCGTCGCTGAAGGCCTCGAGGCGGCCGCGAGTCATCCGCTGCCTGTAGCGATCCGGGGGCCGCCCTCGCGCCCCCCTTGTGGGCCTACGCAGGGCCCGTGCGGACGGCGAGGGCGCACGGTAACGACGGGGGCATGAGATGGGCCTCGACGCTCTCGCGCGAGACCGGCGCTGGCGCCGCGTTCGGCGAGGCGGCGCAGGCCCTCGAGGTGCAGCTCGAGGGCGACGCGCCCGACCTCCTCCTCGCCTTCGCCTCGCCCGATCACGCGGCGGGCTTCGAGCGGCTCGCAGCGCAGGCCGCGAAGCGCTTCCCGCGAGCGCTGCTCGTCGGCTGCACGGCGAGCGGCGTCATCGGCGGCGCCCACGAGGCCGAGGGAGGGCCGGCCCTCTCGGTGACCGCCGCGGTCCTCCCCGGCGTCGAGCTGTCCGGCTTCCGCGTCGAGCCCTCGGCGCCCCCCGTCTCCGGCGACGGCGCGGCGGCCTGGCGCGAGCGCGTGGGCCGCCGCCCCCAGGAGCGGCCCAAGTTCCTCGTCCTCGCCGATCCCTTCACCGTCGACGCGGCCGCGCTCATCGACGGGCTCGATCGCGCCTATCCCGGCGCGCCCAAGTTCGGCGGGCTCGCGAGCGGAGGGCAGCGGCCGTCCGAGAACCGGCTCCTCCTCGGGCGCGACGTGCACCGGGGCGGCGCCGTCGGGGTGGCCTTCTGCGGCGACGTGGCGGTGGATACGCTCATCGCGCAGGGCTGCCGCCCCATCGGGAAGCCCATGATCGTGACGCGCTGCCACGACGCGCTCCTCCAGGAGCTCGACTGGCGCCCGCCGCTCCAGGTCCTCACCGAGCTGTACCGCTCGGTCGACGCGCGCGACCGCGAGCTCATGCAGCACTCCCTCTTCCTCGGCCTGGAGATGCGGGCCGAGGCGGTCGAGCACGAGCCGGGCGAGCTCCTCGTCCGGAACATCCTGGGCGCCGACGAGGCGAGCGGCGCGATGGTCGTGGGCGCGGAGCTCCGTCCCATGATGGTGGCGCAGTTCGTCCTGCGCGACGCGCACAGCGCGGAGGAGGAGCTGCGGCGCATGCTGGCGCGGCAGCGGCACGCCGGGAGCCGGCCGGCGGGCGCGCTCCTCTTCTCCTGCGTGGGCCGGGGCGCGGGCCTCTTCGGCTGCCCCGACCACGACACGAGCCTCTTCGAGGAGCAGCTCGGGCCAGCGCCCCTGGGCGGCTTCTTCTGCAACGGGGAGATCGGGCCGGTGGGGGGCACGACGTTCCTCCACGGCTACACGAGCGCGTTCGCGATCTTCCGGGAGGCGCGCGGCGGAGGGGCGTGAGCCTCGAGCCGCCGGAAAGATCGGAGCGCGACCGGCCCATCGGGCGCGCTCCGGGGAGCGAGACGTCATGGCAACGAAGGTTCGCAAGGTCGGTTACTTCTACTTCGAGGTGGACGACAAGGCGGGCGCGGGCGCCCGCGTGCTGGGCAAGCTCAAGGACGCGGGGGTCAACCTGCTCTCGTTCGTGGCCTTCCCCACCGGCACCGACCGGGCCCAGGTGACCGTGGTCCCGGAGAACGCCGACACGTTCGCCGCCGCGGCGAAGAGCGCAGGCCTCACTCCCAGCTCGCGAAAGGAGTGCTTCCTCGTCCAGGGGGACGACCGGGTGGGGGCCGCCTACGAGGTCCTGAAGCGGCTCGCCGAGGCGAAGATCTCCTTCACCGCGGGCGGGGCGTCCTCCTCCGGGTCGGGCAGCTTCGGCATGACGCTCTTCGTGAAGCCGTCGGACGTGGCGGCGGCGGCGAAGGCGCTGAACGCGTAGGCGGCGCTCGAGGACGTCCGGATGCGCGCGCGAACCCTCGCCTGGGGAGCCGGGCTCGGCCTCGCCGCCCTGGCGGCGCTCCTCGCGCCGTCGAGCGCGGCGCGGGCGGAGGAGGCCCGTCCCCTCAAGATCGGGATCGTCGGCGCGGGCCGGATCGGCGGCTCGCTCGCCTCGCTCTGGGCCAAGGCCGGCCACGAGGTGCTCGTCTCCTCGCGCCATCCGGACCAGCTCGGGGACCTCGTGAAGTCGCTCGGGCCGAAGGCGCGCGCCGGGACGCCGCGGGAGGCGGCGGTCTTCGGCGACGTCGTGCTCGTCTCCGTGCCGTACGCGGCGCTGCCGCAGATCGGCCGCGACCTCGCGAAGGAGCTCTCGGGCAAGGTGGTGCTCGACACCGGCAATCCCTACCCCCAGCGCGACGGGGAGATGGCGGAGGAGGCGCGGCGCAAGGGCACCGGCGTCGCGTCGGCGGAGCTCCTGCCCGGCGTCCGGCTGGTGAGGGCCTTCAACGCCATCAACTGGCGCAGCCTGCAGAGCGAGGCGCACCGCTCGGGGAAGCCCATCGCCATCCCCATCGCCGGCGACGACGCGGAGGCCCTGCGCGTCGCGACCCGCCTCGTGAAGGACGCCGGCTTCGAGCCCGTCGTCGTCGGCCCCCTCTCGCGCGCCAGGCTCTTCGACGTGGGGACGCCCGTCTACACCCAGCTCCTCACCGCAGACGAGCTGCGAGCGCGCCTCGGGCTTCCGGAGGCGGCCGCTCCGGGCGGAGCAGCTCGCCCACGGTGACGAGCTCGAACCCCCGCGCGCGCAGGCCGTCCACGATCTCCGGCAGCGCCTCCGCGGTGTGGAACCGCGGGTGGTTGACGTGCATGACCACGATGGAGCCGGGCCGCGCCTCGCGCAGGACCCAGCGGACGAGCGCGTCCTTCGTGGCGTGCGCGTCGGGATCGCCGGAGGGGAGGTCGTACTCCACCGTCCTGAGACCGAGCGACGCGGCGACGCGGAGGATCCTCCGTGCGCCTTCATTCAACGCCGCCGGCGCCCCAGCTGGACGGGCGCCTCCCCGCCGGAGCCGCACCCCGAGCACCCGGCGCACCGCCCGCGGGCCTTCCAGAGCGACCGGTACAGGACCCAGCCGGCGCCGGCCAGGATCGCCCCGGCGAGGAGCACGTCGGAGGCGCCCACGTCACCCTCCCAGGCCGAGGAGCCGGCCGCCCTGGTACACGGCGAAGGCGGCGAGCCACGCGAGCGCGGTCTGGTACGCCACCATCACGCCGAACCAGCGCCACGACCCGAACTCCTGCCGCATGGCCGCCGCCACCACCATGCACGGCATGTAGAGGAGCACGAACACCATGAAGGCGTAGGCGGAGAGCGGCGTGAACGTCCGCTGGATGACCGCCTCGAGCGGCGCGTGCTCCTCCTTCGCCTCCACCGAGAGGCTCGAGAGCCCGATCCTCGACAGGACGTTCGAGAGGGACTCGCGGACGGCCTTCGCGAACGAGGTCCCGATCTCGCGCAGGTCCTGGACGAACGTCGGGGCCTCGCCCGGCCTCTCCTCGGCGCGCTGCGCGTAGATCTCGCCCATCGTCCCCACCACGATCTCCTTGGCGATGACGCCGGTGATGAGCGAGGAAGCCGCCTCCCAGGTCCCGAAGCCGAGCGGCGCGAGCGCCGGCGCGACCGCCCGTCCCGCCTTGCCGAGGTAGGAGTCCCTCCGGCTCTCGACGCCCCACGGCAGGTGGAGGAGGAACCAGACGACGACGGTGACGGCGAGGATGTACGTGCCGGCCTTGACGAGGAAGTGCTTCCCCTTCTCCCAGGTGTGGAGGAGGAGGCTCCGCAGCGCCGGCATGCGGTACGGCGGCAGCTCCATGATGAAGATGGGCGCCTCGCCGCGGAAGAGCGTGCGCTTGAAGACGATGCCCATGCCGATGGCGAGCGCCATGCCGAGCACGTACAGCGACCACACCACCGTGCCCGATCGTGCCGGGAAGAGCGCGCCCACGAAGACGACGTAGACGGGGAGCCTCGCCCCGCAGGACATGAGGGGGACGAGGAGCGCGGTGAGCGCCTTGTCGCGGCGGCTCTCCAGCGTCCGCGTGGCGTAGATGGCCGGGACGTTGCAGCCGAAGCCGAGCAGGAGCGGGATGAAGGACTTCCCGTGAAGCCCGACGGCGTGCATGGCCTTGTCCATCACGAAGGCGGCGCGCGCCATGTACCCGCTGCCCTCGAGGAACGTGATGAAGAACATCATCGCGAAGATGACGGGCACGAAGACGAGCACGAAGCCCACCCCCGCGATGACGCCGTCGTTCACGAGCGACACCGTCCACCCGGGCGCCGCGATCGCGCCGAGGAGGGCCGCGGCCCACCGCTTGAAGGGGCCCTCGCTCGTGGCGCGGATGAAGTCGCCGAACGGCGCGGACAGGTCGAAGGTGAGCTTGAAGACGAGCCACATGGCGGCGAGGAAGACGGGGATCCCGAGGAAGCGGTTCAGGACGACGCGATCGATCCGCTCGGTGAGCTCCTTCCTCGGCAGCTCCGGCTTGCGCAGGACCTCGCGGCAGAGCCCGGCGGCGAGCGCGTAGCGCGCCTCCGCCATGGCGGTCTCCACGTCCGGGCCGTGCACGGTCCTGAGGTGGTGGAGCGCGCCGTCGAGCAGCGCCGGCTCGAGGCGGATCTCCTCCGACACCCGCGGGTCGCCCTCCATGAGCTTGAGCGCGGTCCAGCGCAGCGGCCATTCCGGCTCGACCCGGGGCCGGCTCGAGCGGAGCGCCTCCGAGATCCGGTCGGCGGCCACCTCGACGTCGGGGCCGTAGCGAAGCGGTGCGGGGGCCTTGCCCGCGCCGCCGCTCGCGAGCAGCGCGTCGAGGAGCTCCACGAGGCCGCGCCGCTTCGTGGCGGAGGTCGGGACCACGCGGATGCCGAGGAGCCGCTCCATCCCGGCGGCGTCGATGCGGTATCCCTTCGCCTCCGCCTCGTCGTGGATGTTGAGCGCCATCACCACCGGGATGCCGAGCTCGAGGAGCTGCACCGTGAGGTAGAGGTTCCGCTCCAGGTTCGTCGAGTCCACGACGTCGAGGACGAGATCGGGGCGCTCCCGCGCCAGGTACTCCCGGGTGATGACCTCCTCCTGGCTGTAGGGCGACATCGAGTACACGCCCGGCAGGTCGACGAGCCGGATGCGCGTCCCGCGGTGCTCGAAGGAGGCCTCCTTCTTCTCGACGGTGACGCCGGGCCAGTTGCCGACCTGGAGCCGCGTGCCCGCGATGGCGTTGACGAGCGTCGACTTCCCGCAGTTCGGGTTCCCGGCGACCGCCACCGTGAGGACCCGGGCGGCGGCGGGCGCGACGCCGGCGCGGTCGGCGTCGAGCCTCGGGGCGGCGGTCACGGCGACACCTCCACCCCGATGGCCTCGGCCTCGCTCTTCCGCAGGGAGAGGCTGTAGCTGCGGATCCTCACCTCGATGGGATCGCCGAGCGGCGCGACCTTGGCCACCGTCACTCGCTCGCCCACGAGCACGCCCATGTCCATGAGCCTGCGCCTCACCGCTCCGAGCGCGCCGAGGGAGGTGATGCGCCCGGACTGGCCGGGCTCGAGCTTCGAGAGGTCCATGGCCGTCACCTCCTCACCACGATGCGCATCGCCACCGCTCGCCCCACCGCGATGCGGGACTCGTCGACCTTGACGAGCACGGATCCGTGGACCTTCGCGAGCATCTCCACGCGCTTCCCCACGCGCAGGCCCATGTCCTCGGCGCGGGCGTCGAGGCTCGCGCGGCCCGCGAGGCCGCCGGCCCCGCGCACGGCCACGATCTCCCCGGCCTCTCCCTCGCTCAGCAGCCCCAGCGGCACCATGGCCCGGAGCCCTAGGTCCGCTCGCGACCGGCCTCCGCCGTGTGACCGGCGGGGCCGAAGGGGTGCTCGAAGCTCAGGTAGAAGAGGATCCCCCGCTCGCCGCGGCTCGGCCCGAGGCCGATGGGCACGCTCACGCCCGGCACGATCTGGAGCCCGCTCGCGAAGTCGAAGGCGGCGCGCACGCCCGGGTTCACGGTGAGGCTCTCGCTGCGCTCGGCGCCGGCCGGCCCCGCCACCTCGGTCCACGTGTAGAGCGCCTCGGCGAGGAAGTTGACGCGCCGGTGCGCGAGCCAGACGAAGCTCTGCCCGGCCGCGAACGCCGAGAGCGGACCGCGCCCACCGGCGGAGGCCATCGCCGACGGGACCCACGTGCCGCCCAAGTTCGTGTGCGTCACGAAGCGGTCGGACAGGACCACGCTCACGGGGAGGTTCACCTGGAGGCCGACCCCGCCCGTCCCGAGGCCGCGCGTCGCGTCGCCCGTGGGGAGGAGCGCCGTGAGCCTGGGCGCGAAGGCGACGGGCGTCTCGCCGCTGCCCACGGCCTGCAGCCGGTAGTTGAGCGCCACGTCGCCGACGCCCGTGGCGCTCGGCGCCGGCCGGCCAGCGTAGTTGAAGGTGACGCTCGCCTGGTGCGTCTGGCCGAGCACGGGCCACTCCTCGGTGAACGAGTACGCCCAGGCCCCCGCGCGCGTTCGCGTGAAGGAGCTGATGTGCTGGATGACGCCCGGCTCCTGGTTGTAGGCCTCCTCGATGAGGAAGCTGTTGTCCTGGATCGGCCCCTCCTCGGCGGGCGCGATCGCGGGAGCGGCGAGGACGGCCAGGGCGACGGCGGAAGCGACGCGGCTCAGGTTCAGGTGCATGACATCCCCTCGATTCGGTTCGGCTCGGCGCTGTCGGTGACCGTCGGTGAATTGCCGAAGTTGATAATCATTGTCATTATCGTGTCGACGGGCGCCGTCCTTTGACCGCCGTCAGGCCGGGACCGCGGCATGTCGTCGCAGCAGGGCCCTTCCGGAGCGCGGCAGAGAACGGGCCCGGGGCCCACGAAGCCCTCGTGCCCGCTGGGAAAGCCGGGAGATGTCGGCGGAGGCGCCGCCGCCGCGCGCATCCCGGCGGCGCGCGTCCGCCACGAGGCGAGGACGGTCGGCCCCCGCGGCTCATGGCGCGCGATCGGCGGGAGGAGCGGCTAGCGCAGCGGCCGCCCGACGCGCTCCCATCGCACGCCCGCGGGACCGACGGAGAAGTACACGTACGACGCGCGTCCGAGGATCATGCTCTCCGGGATCGGGCCGTACACGCGGCTGTCCGCGGAGTGGTCGCGGTGATCGCCGAGGACGAACACGTGTCCCGGAGGGACCTTCCGCGGGTCGACGTCCCCGCAGGGCACGTACGGCGTGCAGTAGGTCCGGTAGGCGCGGCCGTCGATCTCCTCGACGTACTCGATGCACCGCTCCTCGCTCCAGCGCCCGTCCCCGGTCCGGTTCTCGTACGTGCACGGGCCGGCGACGCGCCTGCGCTCGACCGGCCGTCCGTTGAGGACGAGCAGCCCGTCGCGCACCTCGACGGTGTCGCCGGCGATCGCCACGACGCGCTTCACCAGGGGGTCCTGATGCGGCGCGCCTCGCGGTGCCTCGTGCACGACCACGGCGCCGCGCTCGACGGCGCCGCGCGGGGCGGCGATGAACCAGTCTCCGGGGCGCAGCGTGGGGACCATGCTCCCCGACGGCATCTCGTACGCTCGCGCCGCGTAGGGCCGGAGCGCCGAGTGCACGCCCCACCACAGCAGCAGCGTCGCGGCGTAGAAGGCGACGAGGCCCAGCGGGCGCGAGAACCAGCGGCGCGGGGCCTCGCCCGCCCTCCGCGCCGAGCGGGCCGCGAGCACCGCCTGCCCGACCCACACGGCGAGCGCGCCGAGGCCCACCGCGATCGTCGCACGCAGGCCTGCGCCGAGCGAGGCGAGCCACGCCGCGCAGATCGCGAGCCACAGGAGGGCGATCGCTCCGGCCGCGCCGATGGCTCCGGCGTAGGCGTGGCCGAGGCCGTTGCAGAAGAGCGCGAGGAGCGCCGCGACGAACGGGCTTCGCGGGCGCGGGGTCGACGGCATGGGGTGACACTAGCACGCGAGACGCCGCGCACTCGCCGTGAGCGCCTCCGCGGAGAGCGCGATCCGCGGAGGACCCCGCGACGAGCCTCTCGCCGTGGGACGACACCGCTCCCCTCGACTCGCCGCCGCGAAGGAGTACGATTCCGCGACGGAGGTCGGCGGCTTGACTCGCATCACGGTCTGGCTGGGCCATCTGCTCATCGTCGCTGCGGCCGTCGCGGGAGCGGTGCTCGCGCTCCGCGTGCTCGACGGCTCGAGCCCGCCCCTCCACGCCGCGCTGCCGCGCATCTTCCCCTTCGCGGCGATGTCACTGTCGGTGGATGGCCTCTCCGCCTTCTTCCTGCTCGTCATCGCGCTGGTCGCGGCCGCCGCCGCGCTCTACGGCCCGTCCTACCTGGGCGCCCACGCGCCGGGCCCCCTGATCCAGACCCTCGCCCTCGGCGCCTTCGTCGCCTGCATGGCGCTCGTGTGCTGCGCGGGCGATCTCGTGACGTTCCTCCTCTGCTGGGAGGGGATGACGCTCGCGAGCTGGGTGCTCGTCGTGGCCGACACGCACAGCGAGGAGAACGCGCGCGCGGGCCTCCTCTACCTCGTCATGGCGCACGCGGGCACGGCGGCGCTGCTCGTCGCCTTCCTCACGCTCGCGGATCGGGCCGGCGGCTTCGACTTCGCCTCGATCCGCGCCGCCGCGCGCGGCCTCGGCGGCGGGACGCGCACCACCCTCTTCCTCCTCGTCCTGGCCGGCTTCGGCGCCAAGGCCGGCGTCGTGCCGCTCCACGTGTGGCTCCCCAAGGCGCACCCGGCCGCGCCGAGCCACGCCTCGGCCCTCATGTCGGGCGTCATGCTGAAGGTCGCGCTGTACGGCGTCTTCCGCTTCGGCTTCGACCTCCTCGCCCCGGCCGCGGGCCCGCTCCCGGCCTCCTGGGGCTGGACGGTGCTCCTCCTCGGCACCACCTCCGCCGTGGTCGGCGTGCTCCTCGCGCTGCAGCAGCACGACCTGAAGCGACTCCTCGCCTTCCACAGCGTGGAGAACGTCGGCATCATCCTCATCGGCGCGGGCGTCGCCATGCTGCTCGCCGGCGGCCGCGGCCCGGGGGCCCTCGCCACGCTGGCGCTCGCGGCGGCGCTCCTGCACACGCTCAACCACGCCGCCTTCAAGGGGCTCCTCTTCCTCGGCGCGGGCAGCGTCCTCGCCCGCACCGGCCTGCGCAACATGGAGGAGCTGGGCGGCCTCGCCCGCCGCATGCCCTGGACGGCCTGGCTCTTCCTCCTCGGAGCCATCGCCATCTCCGCGCTCCCGCCCCTGAACGGCTTCGTCTCCGAGTGGATGACGTTCCAGGCGCTGCTCCTCGGCGGCGTGCGGCTCGGCGGCGCGTCGGGCCTCCTCGCCGGCGTCGCCGCCTCGATGCTGGCGCTCACGGGCGGCCTCGCCGCGGCCTGCTTCGCGAAGGCGTTCGGCGTCACCTTCCTGGGCCGCCCGCGCTCGGCGCACGCCGAGCACGCGAAGGAATCGCCCGCCCCGATGATCGCGGGCATGGTGCTCCTCGCCGCCGCCTGCGCCGCGCTGGGGCTCGCCCCGGGCTGGGCCATGCGGATCCTCGACCGGCCCACCGCGGAGCTGCTCGGCGGCGCCGGCGCGAGCGCCGCGGTCACGGCGCGCGGGCCCCTCGTCCTCTCCGCGGGCGACGCCTCCGCCGGGCTCGGCGCGACCTCCATCTCGGTCACGGCCGCGGCGGCGCTCTTCGCCGCGCTGGCCGTGCTGGCCTGGGCGCTCCGCGGCTGGCCGCGGAAGGCTCCGCGCCGCCTCGCGCCCACCTGGACCTGCGGCATCGCCCCGAGCGCCCGCTTCGACTACACCGCCACGGCCTTCGCGAAGCCGCTCCGCCTCATCTTCGCGGCGCTCTACCGGCCGAGCCGGGAGATCCAGAGGGAGACCGGCCCCAACCCGTACGTCGTCCGCCGGCTCGGCTACACGGGCGAGGTGGTCGACCTCGCCGAGACGATGCTCTACGCGCGCGTGAAGCGCTGGGTGACGGCGAGCGCGCACGAGATCCGCACCTACAGCACCGGGCGGATCCACGGCTACATCGCCTTCGTCCTCGCGACGCTCGTCCTCTCCCTGCTCCTCTTCTCGAAGGCCTGACGCCGGACGTGGAGACGACGCCCACACACCTCATCGAGACGGCCGCCGAGGCCGGGCTCGTCGTGCTCGCCGGGCCCCTCGTCACGGGCTACGTCCAGAAGCTCAAGGCGCGCCTGCAGTGCCGGCGGGGCGCGAGCGTCTGGCAGCCGTACCGGGACCTGGCGAAGCTCCTCCGCAAGGGCACCGTCCAGGCCGACACGGCGACGCCGTTCTTCCGCGCCGTCCCCGTGCTCGTCCTCGCCGCCACCGTCACCGCCGCGGCGATGCTGCCGGTCCTGTGGGCCCCCGCGGTCGCGCCGGCGCTCCCCCTGGGCGACGCCATCCTCCTCGTGGCCCTGCTCGCCCTCGCGCGCTTCCTCCTCGCCATCGGCGCGCTCGACGCGGGCGGCGCCTTCGGCGGCATGGGCGCGTCGCGCGAGATGACGGTGGGCCTCCTCGTGGAGCCGGCGCTCATGCTCGCGGTCTTCTCCATCGCCGTGGCGGGCGGGACCACCGATCTGGGCCTCCTCGCCGCGCGCCGCGAGTCGCTCGCCGTCGCCTGGCAGGCGCCCGACCTCCTCGCCCTCTTCGCCATGCTCATCCTGGCGCTCGCCGAGACGGGCCGCATCCCCGTGGACAACCCGGACACGCACCTCGAGCTCACCATGCTCCACGAGGGCATGCTGCTCGAGCACTCCGGGCCGGGCCTCGCCTGCATCGTGCTCGCCACGCACACGAAGCAGCTCGTCACGCTCGCGCTCGTGGCCGCGCTCTTCCTCCCCCTCGGGCTCGCCCGCGGCGCGGGGCTCGCCGAGCTCGCGCTCGCCCTCGGCGCCTTCGCCCTCAAGATCTTCGCGCTGGCGACGTTCCTCGGCCTGGTCGAGTCCTCGTATGCGAAGCTGCGCTTCTTCCGGGTGCCGCAATTCCTGGGCGTCGGCCTCGTCTGCGCCTTCCTGGCGCTCGCCCTGAGGGTCCTGTGAGCGTCGATCTGGCCACCCGGCTCATCGACGTCCTGGGAGCGCTGCTCCTCTTCACGATGCTGCTCATCCTCGCCTCGGGGCAGCTCTTCCGCGCCATCTACGCCGTCGCCGCGCAGGCCGCCTTCCTCGGCATCGCCGGCGCGGTGCTCGCCGCGGCCACCGGCAACGTGGACCTCTGGATCATCGCGGGCATCACCATCGCCGCGAAGGCCGTCTTCCTGCCCTGGCTCCTCCTGCGCGTCGTGCGGCGCGTCCAGATCTCGCGGGAGATCGAGCCGGTCATCCCCATGACCGTGACCCTCGCGCTGGCGGCGGCCATCGTGGTGCTGGCCTTCCACCTCAACGCCTCGCTCGGCCCGGTCCGGCAGGCCATCACGGGGAACGCGCTGCCGGTGGGCGTCACGCTCATCCTCATCGGCGTCCTCGTCATGGCCTCGCGCCGGAAGGCGCTCGTGCAGATGGTGGGGCTCTTCGCCTCGGAGAACGGCATCTTCTTCACGGCCATGGCGGTGAGCCAGGGCATGCCGCTCATCATCGAGATCGGCGTCATCCTCGACGTCGTGCTCGGCGCGCTCGTCATGGGCATCCTCGTCCTGCGCGTCCGCTCGAGCGTCGACGCCGACATCGCCGATCTGGAGAGCCTGAGGGGCTGACGATGACCTCGCACCTCCTCTGGGTGACGCCGCTCGTCCCGCTGGCCGTCGGGCTCGCCATGCTGCTCGTTCGCGGCCGCCGCCTCCTCGCCGCGCTCGACGTCCTGGGCTCGCTCGCGGTGCTCGCGCTCACCCTCGCGGTGGCGCGGGCGGTGGCGAGGCACGGCGCGGTGACCGCGCTCGGCGTCTTCCGCGCGGACGACGTGGCGGTGATCTTCCTCCTCCTCGTCGGCCTCCTCGCCGTGGCGGTGGCGGTGGCGACGGTGGGCTGGATGCGCCACGAGGTGGCCCGCGGCGAGATGCGCCCCGAGCGGCTGCGCTTCTACTTCGCCCTCGTCCACGGCTTCATCGCGACCATGCTCGTGACGGTGCTCGCGGACAACCTCGGCATCCTCTGGATCGCCATGGAGGGCACGACCATCACCTCCGCCCTCCTCGTCGGCTTCCACGGCGACAAGCTCGGGCTCGAGGCGGCCTGGAAGTACATCATCGTCACCACCATCGGCATCTCCTTCGGCCTCTTCGGCACGGTGCTCGTGTACGGCGCGGCGGCGCACGCGCAGGGCGGCGTCCTCGCCGGCGCCATGAACTGGTCCTCCATCGCGGCCGTGGCGCACAGGCTCGACCCGGGCATCATCCGCATCGGCTTCATCTTCGTGCTCGTGGGCTACGGCACGAAGGCCGGGCTGGCGCCGCTCCACATGTGGCTGCCGGACGCCCACAGCCAGGCGCCCACGCCCGTCTCGGCGCTGCTCTCCGGGGCGCTCATCAAGTGCGCGCTCTTCGGGATCATCCGCTTCCACACCATCGCGCGCGACGCCTGCGGGCCGGAGTTCAGCCACGGGCTGCTCCTCCTCTTCGGCATCGTCTCGGTGGTCGTGGCGACGCCCTTCATCATCGTGCAGCACGATCTCAAGCGGCTCCTCGGCTACCACAGCGTCGAGCACGTCGGCATCATCGCCCTCGGCCTCGGCTTCGGCGGGCGCATCGGCACCTACGGCGCGCTGCTGCACGTCGTGAACCACGGCGTGACGAAGGCGCTCGCCTTCCTCGTGGCCGGCGACGCCATCGGGCGCTACGGCACGCGCGACATGCGGCTCATGAAGGGCTTCCTCGGGATCGCGCCGGCCGCCGGCACGCTCCTCCTCATGGGCGCCTTCTCGCTGGCGGGGACGCCGCCCTTCTCCATCTTCGTGAGCGAGCTGCTCGTCGTCCGCGCCGGCATCGCCGCCGGGAGCTACGTGGCGGTCGCGGTGTTCCTGGCCATGGTCGTGGTCATCTTCGCCGGGCTCATCCACCACGTGGGGCAGATGGCGTTCGGCGTGGCGGCGCCGGGCGCGGAGCGCGGCCGCGAGGCGGCCACGCCCATCCTCGCCATGGTGCTCCTCGCCGCCGTGATGGTGCTCTTCGGAACGTGGATCCCGCTCCGGCCGGACCGCGTGCTCCAGTCCGCCACGGAGATCATCCTTGGCTAGCCCGGCCGCCCTGGAGGACGACGTCCGCGCCCGCCTGGCGGGGCGGGGCACCTTCGAGCGCGGGCCGCGCGAGGGGGATCTCACGCTCGTGCTCCGCGGCCCGGACGACCTGCCGGCGGCCGCCGCCGAGCTCGTCTCCGCCGGGCTCTCCCTCGCGACGCTGGCGGCGACGGACGACGAGGCCGGGCCGGGCCGCGATCTCGAGGTCCGCTACGTCTTCGAGCCCGCGCGAACGGGGGCTCCGCTCGCGGACGCCTTCGTCACGCTCCTCGCCTCGCTCGATCCGGCGCGCCCCGAGCTGCCGTCGCTCTCCGGCGCCATCCCCGCGGCGAGCTGGCACGAGCGCGAGGCGCAGGACCTCTTCGGCGTCGTCTTCGGCGGCCACCCCGATCCCCGGCCCCTCGTGGTGCACGACGGCTGGCCGGAGGGCCTCCACCCCCTGAGAAAGAGCTTCGACGCGAGCCGGCGCCCGCCGGTCTCGCCCGCGGAGGAATTCCCGCATCTCGTCGTGGAGGGCGAGGGCGTCTTCGAGGTGCCGGTCGGTCCCATCCACGCGGGCATCATCGAGCCGGGGCACTTCCGCTTCAGCACGGTGGGCGAGAAGGTGCTGCACCTCGAGCCCAGGCTCTTCTACACGCACCGCGGGCTCGAGAAGCGCATCGAGGGGCTCCCGGTGGAGGACGCCCTCCTCGTGGCCGAGCGGATGTGCGGGGTGTGCTCCGTCTCCCACGCCCTCGGCTTCTGCGAGGCGAGCGAGCAGATCGCGGCGGTGGAGGTGCCGCGCCGCGCGCGCTACCTGCGCAGCCTCGCCCTCGAGCTGGAGCGGCTCTACAACCACGTCGGCGACATCGGCAACGTCGCCGCCGGGGCGAGCTACCACTACGGCACCTCGGCCGGGCTGCGCATGAAGGAGGCGCTGCAGCAGGTGAACGAGGAGCTCACCGGGAGCCGCTTCCTCCGGGGGCTGGTCGTGCCGGGCGGTGTCCGCCTCGACCTCGACGCCGGCCTGGCCCGCGCCATCGAGGCGGCGATGAAGGCGACGGCCGAGGGGCTCGAGAGCCTCATGGAGCGGATCGAGAACAACCCCACCGTCACGGACCGGCTCGACGCGACCGGGCGCCTCTCGCCGGAGGACGCCGTCGCCCTCGGCGTCACCGGGGTCGCCGCCCGCGCCAGCGGCGTCGACCGCGACGCCCGCCGCGATCACCCGCACGCCGCCTACGCGGCCGAGCGCGGCCTCGC
>DATDDC010000345.1:0-5443 GCA_036523995.1 Anaeromyxobacter sp. | reverse complement strand
TCGTTCCTCGTCGAGCGCAAGGTGAAGCGCATCGTGCTCACGCGCCCGGCGGTGGAGGCGGGCGAGAAGCTCGGCTTCCTCCCCGGCGACATCGCCGAGAAGGTGAACCCGTACCTGCGGCCGCTCCACGACGCGCTCTTCGACATGGTGGACTACGAGAAGGCGACCGCGTTCATCGAGCGCGGCACGGTGGAGGTCGCGCCGCTCGCGTTCATGCGCGGCCGGACGCTCAACGACTCGTTCATCATCCTCGACGAGGCGCAGAACACCACCGAGGAGCAGATGAAGATGTTCCTCACGCGGCTCGGGTACGGCTCCAAGGCGGTCGTCACGGGCGACGTCACGCAGGTCGACCTGCCCACGGGCCGAGGCTCGGGCCTCGTCGAGGTGCAGAAGGTCCTGCGCGGCGTCGAGGGGGTCTCGTTCTGCATGTTCAGCGAGGTGGACGTGGTGCGTCACCCGCTCGTGCAGGAGGTCGTCCGCGCCTACGACGTGTACGAGGCGGATCGGCGGACGCGCGCGGAGGCCACCAAGGCCGAGCGGGAGGCCGGACCCCGCGGCGAGCGGCCGAGCGCCGCACCGGCGAAGGCGGAGGGGAGCCCCGAGTAGGGCCCATCACCCGCCGGAAAGGCCCTGGCCCGCCCGGTGGTTCCGGGATCGCCAGGATCCCCGTTGAATTCATGCGACCCCGGTGACAGGCTTCCGCGCCGTGCCCGAACCGACTGGTCCGCATCCCGCCGTCGCGCCGACGCGGAGCGTGCTCTCGCGCCTCGCCGCCGGCGACTGGGCCGGCAAGCTGCTCGCCATCGCCATCGTCGCGATCGTGTCCGTCGCGGCGGCGGTGCTGCTCGCTCCGTCCGCGGCGCACCGGCTCCCGGGCCAGGACGCGCTCGGCACGCCCGCGCGTGCCACCATCAAGGCCGACCGCGACTTCGACATCGTGGACGAGGCGGCGACGGCCCGGCGCCGCGCGGAGGCCTCCCAGGCCGAGCGCCCCGTCTACTTCCACGACGCCGGCGCTCCGGACGAGGCGGCGGCGCGGGTCCACGCCGCGTTCGCCCTCATGCGCGAGGAGGAGGGGGCGCTGCCGCCGGCGAGGCCGGGCGCGCGCGACGCGGCCGAGGCCCGGAGGCGCCTCGCGGCGGGCCGGGACGCCTTCGTCGCCCGCATCCAGGTCCTGGTCCGCGACGAGGACCTGGCCGCGCTCTCCGCCGCCCGCTTCTCCGAGGCCGTGGAGCGCCAGATGACGGCGCTCGCGCAGAAGGGGCTCGCCGGCATGGTGGTGGAGGACGAGGCGCTCCTCGCCGCGGACCGCGAGCGCGGCTTCGTCGTCCGGACCTTTCGCGAGGGCCTGCTCCAGAACGAGCGCTTCGTCGCGGGCTCCGCGCCCGTGCGCGACCTCGCCACGGCGCGGCTCGACGTGGCGCGCGCGGCCGAGACCTCGCTCGAGCGCGAGAGCGCGCCGCTGCGCGCGGCCGTCCAGCGCCTCGCCGTGGCCATGCTCCGGCCCACGCTGGTCCACGACCAGGTGGAGTCGGCGCGGCGCCGCGAGGAGGCGGCCGCGCGCGTGAAGCCGGTCGTCGTGGCCGTGAAGCGCGGCGAGAGGATCATCGGCTACGGCGAGCGGATCGAGAACCGGCACCTCGCCGTGTTCGACGGGATGCGGGCGCAGCGGCGGGGGGAGGAGCTGGCGCGCGTGCGGGTGGGGGGCGGCGCCCTGGTGGCGCTCCTCGTCGCCCTGCTCTGGCGGTTCGCCCGCCGGAACTTCCTCCGCTTCCGCCCCGCCCGCAGGGACGCCGCGCTCCTCGGGGCGCTCTTCGTCGGGACGCTCGCGCTCGGCTCGGTCGGCTTCGCCGCCGCGGACGTGCTCCAGGAGAGGTTCCCGTACTTCCCGCCGCCCTCGCTCCAGTACCTCGTGCCCTTCGCCGCCGGCGCCATGATCGTCCGCCAGGTCATGACCGCGGAGACGGCGCTCCTCTTCGCGCTGGCCTCCGGCCTCGGCGCGGGGCTGCTCGCCGGCCAGTCGATCTCGTTCGCCCTCTACACCACGCTCACCTCGCTCGCGGCCGCCGGGCTCGTCTCGGGGAGCCGGGATCGGGCGGGCCTCTTCCGTGCCGGCGCCGCCGTCGGCGTGGTGGGGGTCGCGCTGGCCCTGGCCCTCGGCCTCTACGCCGGGAGGGGCGCCGGCGAGATCTCCGTCGCGGCGCTCGCCGCCCTCGCGGGCGGAGGCCTCGTCGTGCCGGTGGTGGTGGTGGGCGTCCTGCCCATCATCGAGGGCGTGTTCGGCTACGTCACCGACGTGAAGCTCCTCGAGCTCGCGAACCTCAACCACCCCGCGCTGAAGGAGCTCATCGTCCAGGCCCCGGGCACCTACCACCACTCGATCCTGATGGGCTCGCTCGTGGAGGTGGCCGCGCACGAGATCGGCGCGAACCCGCTCCTCGCCCGGGTGTGCGCCTACTACCACGACCTCGGGAAGATCCGGAACCCGCTCTACTTCGCCGAGAACCAGCGCGGCGAGAACCGCCACGACGTCCTCGCCGCGTCGATGAGCGCGCTCATCGTGAAGCGCCACGTCACGGACGGCCTCGAGCTGGCGCGCCAGTGGAAGCTGCCGAGGGTGGTGGCCGACGCCATCGCCCAGCACCACGGCACTCGCCTCGTCAGCTACTTCTGGGCGAAGGCGCAGCGCGCGGCGGAGGAGGCGGCGCGGGAGCCGCTCGCGGATCGCGGCCGGCCGCCCGCCCTCGACGAGTCGCTCTTCCGCTATCCCGGGCCCAGGCCGCAGTCGCGCGAGGCGGCGCTCGTCATGATCGCCGACGCGTGCGAGGCCTCGTCCCGCTCCCTCCAGGATCCGAGCGGCGACGCCCTGCGCAGCTACGTGGGGAAGCGCATCAACGAGATCTTCGGCGACGGCCAGCTCGACGAGTGCGAGCTCACGCTGCGGGACCTGAACGGCATCTCCGGAGCGATGGTGCGCGCCCTGGAGGCCATCTACCACACGCGCCCCGATTACCCGGGCAGGGCGCGCGACGAAACGCCCCAGCGGCCGCCGCCCGTCCACCTCGTCGCGAAGCCGTGACCGTCCGCCTGTCGTGCGAGCACCGGGAGGGGCGCTCGCACGTCCGCAGCCTGCGAACGAAGGCCGCCGCGTACCTGAAGGCCCTCGGGCGGGCCGAGGCCGAGCTGTCCCTGCTCGTCGTGGGCGACCGGCGCATCCGCTCGCTCAACCGGAAGTGGCGCGGAAAGGACCGCGCCACCGACGTCCTCTCCTTCCCGCTATCGGATCCGCCCGGGATTGGGCCGGTTTTGGGCGACGTGGTAATGTCTGTCGAGACCGCCGCCCGCCGGGCCCGCATGGACGGGCGGTCGATCTCGAGAGAGCTGGAGCGCTATCTCGCGCACGGCATCCTCCACCTGCTCGGCTACGACCACGAGCGGCCGGAGGACGCGAGACGGATGGCGGCAAAGGAAGCGGCGCTGGCGCACGGCGAAGGGCTCGTCGGCGCGGCGCTCCGGGAGCACCGGCGCGAGGAGCGCGCGGGGGCGGACAGGGAGAGATGGACCCGTTCGCGGACATCGACCTCGACTCGGAGTCGGTCTGGCTCGACGGCGCGTGGTACACGCGCCAGGACCTCGCACGCCGGATCAAGGAGATGATCGAGACGGGCGACTTCCGCGTGTCCCGCCCGAGCCAGGCGCTGGAGCGCCTCGAGGCGGCGCTGGCCCAGGCGCGGGTCGTCACGGTGCGCATGCCCGCCGACCTCGCCGAGGCGGTGTCCGGCGCCGCCGGACGGCTCGGCCGCCCGCTCGGGCACCTCGTGCGCGAGGCCGTCGCCTACTACCTCGCCGCCGCCGCCGCATACGGAGCCGCCCAGGCGGGCGGCTCCGACGGGCAGCAGCCGCAACCCGGCCTCGACGTGGACATCCAGGAGGATGGCGAGGTCGTGAAGAAGGCTCGCTAGCCCCGCCGGCTTCAGCCGGCGGAACGAGCCGCCGCGGAGGCGCGGCAAGGACGCCCCCCGGTTTCGAGGCTGCGGAGCCGGAAGTCAATCGGCCCGAGTCGGGTTACAACCCCACCGATGAGGCGTTTCCTCCCCCACGCCGCCGCGGCCGCGTCCGGCGCCCTGATGGCGCTGTCGCTGCCGCTCGCCCTGCCGCTGGGCTCGCTGCGCGAGGTCGATCCGAGGGGTCGGCTCGAGGTGCTCGCCTGGGTGGCGCTCGTGCCCGCGATCCTGGCCGTGCGCTCCGCGCCGACCTGGCGCGGCGCGTTCTCCCGCGGGCTCGTGGCGGGGATCGCCTTCTTCTACGCGGCGATCTGGTGGGTGTCGCACGCGATGACCTCGTTCGGCGGGTTGCCGCTCGCCCTCTCCCTCCTCGCGCTCACGCTGCTCGTCCTGTACATGGCGGTCCACTGGGCGGTGGCGTTCGCCGTCTCGTGGAAGATCCGCGACGCGCTCGGGTGGCCGCTCTGGACGCACCTGCCCTTCGTCTGGGCCGCCCTCGAGCTCTCGCGGAACTACTTCCTCACGGGCTTCCCCTGGGCGAACCTCGGCTACACGCAGGCCCGGACGCTGCCGGTGGCGCAGCTCGCGGCGGTGGCAGGCGTCTACGCGATCGCCGCGCTCGTCGTCCTCGTGAACGCCGCGCTCGCCGAGGCCCTGGCGGCGAGGCGGGAGCGGCGGCCGCTTCCGTGGCGGGCGCTCGGGTCCGCCGCGATGCTCGTCGCCGGGATCTACGCGTCCGGGCTCATCCGGCTCAGCACGGTCCGCGCCCGGATGGCGGCCGCGCCGTCGATCACGGTCGGGATCGTCCAGCCGAACGTGGATCAGTCCGTGAAGAACAGGATGCGCGAGAACGCGGACTGGATCCTGTCGCGCCTCGTTCCGCTCACGGTCGAGGCGGACCGCGCCGGGGCGGACCTCGTCGCCTGGCCGGAGGCGACCTATCCCCTGTACCTGCCCTCGCGGATCCCGTCGCTGGCCATGCCGGAGGCGAAGCTCCCGCGGCTCGATCGCGCCCATCTCCTCATGGGCGCGGTGACGCTGGAGACGGTGCGCGGAGCCGGAGGCGGGCTCGTGAACCGCGTCGGAAACGTGAGCTTCCTGCTCACGCCCCGCCTCGACGTCATCGGGAAGTACCAGAAGCACCACCTCGTGCCCTTCGGCGAGTACGTGCCGATGGCGTGGCTCCTCGGGTCCTTCCTGCGCCAGATCGTGCCGGGCTTCGCGCCCTCGACGCCGGGGAGCGCGCTCGAGGTGCTCGAGTTCACGCCGGCGGGGAGGGCGAGCGCGAGCGCCGATGCGGCGAAGCCGACGTCGATGGCGAGCGCGAGCTCGACCCCGACCTCGACCGCGACCGCGACCCCGGCCACCACACCGACCCCGACCCCGGCCTCGACCCCGATGGCGACCTCGACCTCGACCCCGACCCCGACCTCGAC
>DATDDC010000344.1:0-4903 GCA_036523995.1 Anaeromyxobacter sp. | reverse complement strand
CGAGCGCGGCCGAGGCCGCCGTGCGCTCCAGGGGCTCGCGCCAGGCGCCGGCCGCCACCTCGATGCGGGTCCCGGAGAGGGCCGCGTCGCGGGCCGCCTCCCGGATGCGCTCCTCGAGGGCCCGTCCGTCGGCGGCGCTCTCGAAGCGGAGGTCCACCTCGCAGCGCGCGTGCTCCGGGACGGTGTTCCGGGACGTGCCGCCGCGGAAGGTCCCCACGTTCACGGTGAGGCCGTGCGCCGGATCCGAGAGCGCCTGGACGCGCTCGACGAAGCGCGCGAGCGACCAGATGGCGCTCCGTCCCTTCTCCGGCTCGTTCCCGGCGTGCGCCGCCACGCCTCGCGCCTCCGCAACGACGGAGGCGACGCCCTTCCTGCGGGTCACGACGAGATCGCCCGCCCGCCCCGACTCGAACACGAGGGCGCAGGCGGCGCCGCGGGCGCGGTTGCGCAGGATGGGCTGCGACTCGGGCGAGCCGACCTCCTCGTCCGACACGAGCAGGCCCGCCACCGGCACCCGCTCGAGGAGGCCGGCGCGGCGGGCCGCGACGAGGCCGAAGGCCAGGACCGCGATGCCGCCCTTCATGTCGAAGGCGCCCGGACCGAAGCCGCGGTCGCCGTCCCTGCGGAACCCCGAGAACGTCTCGGCGGGGAACACCGTGTCCGTGTGCCCGACGAGGAGCACGGGCGCCCCGCGGGCGGGTCCGTGGAACGCGACGTGCGGCCCGAAGCGGAGCCCGCCGATCCGCTCGGTGGCGAGCCCGGCGCGCGAGAGCGCCGCCTCCGCGGCGGCGGCGGCGCGCGACACGCCCGCCACGTCCGGCGTGAACGAGGAGTGCTCCACGAGCTCCGCGAGCAGGGCCTCCAGCGCGGGGCGCTCGGCCGCGAGCCAGGCGAGCGCGTCGTCGAGGGAGCCTGAGGAGCCGCGCGAGCCGGGCTGCGCCGATGTCGACATGGCGATGGGAGCTCCGCGGGGCCGCGCTGGCGGCCCTCCGTCGCTCCCGGTATAAGGGCCCCGCATGGCAGCGGGCAAGCGCCTCAGGGCCGCGGTGATCGGCGGCTCCGGCTACGGCGGCGCCGAGATGATCCGGCGGCTCCTCGTGCACCCCGAAGTGGAGCTCGTGCGCGTCGCCTCCGTGGACTTCGTGGGCGAGCCGCTCTCCGCGGCCGATCCGGCGCTCGAGGGCCGGACCGGGCTCACCTTCGAGGGGATCCCGCCCGAGGAGGCCGCGCGCGGCGTGGAGGTGGTGCTGCTGGGGCTCCCGCACACCGTCGCCGCGGGGGCGGTGGACGCGATCCTGAAGGGCACGGGGAGCGCCCCGCCGCGCGTCGTGGACATGAGCGGCGACTTCCGCCTCAAGGACCGGGCCTCGTACGAGCGCTGGTACAAGCACGTCCACCCCTGCCCGGAGCGCCTCCAGGACTTCGTCTACGGCCTCCCCGAGCTGAACCGCGAGAGGATCCGGAAGGCCCGCCTCGTCGCCTCGCCGGGCTGCTTCGCCACGACGATCGAGCTCGCGCTCCTCCCGCTCGCGAAGCGGGGCCTCCTCGAGGGCGTCGTGCACGCGCAGGGGATCACGGGATCCTCCGGCTCCGGCGCCGCGCCGTCGCCGGGCACGCACCACCCGGTCCGGGCCGGGAACCTGCGCACCTACAGGCCCCTCGAGCACCAGCACGTGCCGGAGATCGACGAGACGCTCCGCGCCGCCGGCGCGCGCGATCTGGCGCTGCGCTTCGTGCCGGTCTCGGCGCCGCTCGGCCGCGGCATCTTCGCCACGGCGTTCGTGGAGCTCGCGGAGGAGTGGACGCAGGAGCGCCTCGATCGCCTCTACCGCGAGGCGTACGAGGGCGAGCCCTTCGTGCGCGTCCCGAGGAAGCGCCTCCCGGAGGTGGCGGCCGTGTCGGGCTCGAACTACGCGGAGGTGGGCGTCGCGGCAGGGCCCGCGCACGCCGGCCGGCGCACGGTCACGCTCTTCGGCGCGACCGACAACCTCGTGAAGGGCGGGGCGGGCCAGGCCATCGAGAACATGAACCTCATGCTGGGCCTCGACGAGACCGCCTCGCTCGCCGATCCGGGCCCGTGGCCGCCATGAAGACCATCGTCCTCAAGCTGGGCGGCGAGATCGTCCACTCGCCCGAGATCGACGTCGTCGCGCGAGACCTGCGCACGCTCGTCGAGGGCTGGAACCGGGTCGCCATCGTGCACGGGGGCGGCCCGCAGGCGACGGCGCTGCAGAAGCGGCTCGGCATCGAGACGCGCATGGTGGCGGGGAGGCGCTACACCGATCCCGCCACCCTCGAGGTCATGAAGTACGTCGTGGCCGGGCAGCTCAACGTGGATCTCTCCGCGCGCCTCCTCGCGAACGGCGTCATGCCGGTGGGGCTGCACGGCGCCAGCGGCCACGTGGTCCAGGCGGTGAAGCGCCCGCCCCGCGTCATGCAGGGCGCCGGCGCCGCCCCCGTCGACCTCGGCCTCGTGGGCGACGTGGTCGGGTTCAACCTTCCCCTCCTCGGCGATCTCTTCGAGCGACGCTACGTGCCGGTCATCGCGTGCCTCGGCTGCGACCGGAGCGGGCAGCCGCTCAACATCAACGGCGACACCGTCGCCTCCCAGCTCGCCGGCGCCCTCCGGGCCGACGCGCTCGTCCTCGTCACCTCGACCCCGGGCGTGCTCCGCGACGTCGCCGATCCGGCGAGCCGCATCCCTCGCATCACCCGCCCCGAGTTCGAGAGGATGGTCGCGGACGGGACCATCTCGGGCGGGATGATCCCCAAGCTGGAGGAGTCGTTCGCCGTGCTCTCCGCCGGCGCTCGATCGGTCGTGATCGTGGGGAAGCTCGGCGAGGGCGACCTCGCCCGCGCCGTCCTCGACCCCGGCAGCGCGGGGACGGTCCTCGTGGCGGGGTGACGGGCGCATGGAGGCGATCACCGCGCTCGTGCAGTCGCTCGGTCTCGCCTACGCCTCGGGGATCAGCTTCTACGCCACGGTCGCCTTCGTCGGGCTCGCCGAGCACCAGGGCTGGATCGGGCCGCTCCCCGGGGCGCTGGGCATCCTCGGCGATCCGTGGGTCTTCGGCGCCGCGGGCGCCATCGCGATCGTGGAGGCGATCGCGCTCCTCGTCCCGGGCGTCGCCACGGCCTGGGAGACGATCCACACCGCCGTCCGCCCCTTCGCGGCCGCGGGGCTGGCCGTGCTCGCGACGTGGGGGAACCCGCGCACGGCCGTGGTGGCGGGCCTCGTGGGCGGCGCGCTGGGCCTCGCGACGCACGCGACGAAGCTCGGGCTGCGCGCGATGATCGACGCCTCGCCCGAGCCGGTGAGCAACGCCGTGGTGACGGCGGCGGAGCTCGGCGTGGTGGCCGGCCTCGCCTGGGCCATCTGGAACCACCCGTGGATCTCGCTCGCCGCGGCGATCGCGCTCCTCGCCGGGATGCTCCTCGCCCTGCGCGCGCTGGCGCGGGCCATCGGCCGGGTGTTCCGATCGCTTTGGGAGCGCGCCGCCGCCCCCTGACGGCGCTCCGGGCGGCCGCTACCGCCGCCACTCCCGCGGGATCGCCTGGAACGACGCGCGCCGCTCCAGCTCGTCGAGCGCCTCCCGGGCCGCGGCCAGCTCCGCCTCGACGGAGGGAAGCTCCCGGCGCGCGTCGCGCACGAGGAGGGCCCTCCGCTTCGCCTCGAGGCCGGCGATGCGCTCGCGCGCCTCGCGGAAGGCCTGCCTCCAGGCCGCCTCGGACCGCGCCGCGTCGTCGGCCTCGAGCCGCGTCGCGCGCACCCCGCGCGCCTCGGCCACGCGCCGCCCCGCCTCGAGGGCTCGCGCCGGGAACGACACGACCTCGTCGCCCGCGCCCCGGATGGAAACCGTCGCCGCGTCCGTGACGCCCGCGGGGCAGGCCGAGACGTCGAGCTCGGCGGCCCCGGCGTACGCGTCGGTGGAGATCCCGCGCCGCACCATCCAGCGCACCCTCCGCCCGGCGCGGTCGTGCTCGGCGGCCTCCTTGAAACGCTGCTCGACCGGGGCCCAGTCGGAGACCTCCCCGCGCGACTCGCACAGGAGCCTGTCGCCGTCGCGCACCTCGGCGACGAGCGAGACCGGGGCGGTTCCGCGCGGGAAGCGCTGCATCACGACGAGGGCCATACGCTCCCCGGCGGCCGCGGCGGAGAGGGGCAGGGGCCGCTCCAGCCGCGAGACGAGCCGCGCCGCCTCCGCGTCGTCCTCCTGCCGGGTGCGGGCCCGCGTCGCCTCCCAGCGCTCGCGCGCCGCCGGGTCCGCAGCGGGAAGCTCGAGCGCCTCGCGCGCGTACTCCACGGGCAGCGCGAAGCCGACGCCGGTCGCGTCCTCCGCCTTGAGCGTGACGATCCCCACGACGCGGCCGCGCCCGTCGAGGAGCGGCCCTCCGCTGTTCCCGGGGTTCACGTCCGCGTTCACCTGCACGTGCGCGACGCCCTCGAGGTTCCTTCCCACGTAGGAGATCTTGCCGTCGTGGACCGTCGCCTCGAGGCCGAGCGGGCTCCCCAGGAGCACCACCGGGTCGCCGGCCGAGAGCGCCGTGGAGTCGCCGAGCGCGAGCGGCGCGGCGACGTCCGCCCCCGGCACCTCCACCACCGCGAAGTCGAGCCACGCGTCGAGGGACCGGACGCGGCCGATGAGCTGGCGGCCGCCGCCGAGCTTCACGTCGAGCGCGGCGCCCGGGCCGCACGTCACGTGCGCGTTCGTGAGGACCCTGTCCTTGCCCACGAAGAAGCCCGAGCCGAGCTTGCCGCGGCAGGTGAGCACCGCGAGCGCCGGCTGGGCGAGGCGGGCGAGATCGGCCGTGGTGAGCGCGCTCGCGGCCTTCTCCGGCGCGGCCTCCGGCGGCCTCGCCTCCGCAGCGGCCGCCTCGGGCGCAGCGGCCGCCTCGCGCCGCG
>DATDDC010000343.1:0-9191 GCA_036523995.1 Anaeromyxobacter sp. | reverse complement strand
GCCGGCGCCGGACCGCGACGCGCTCCGCGCCCACGGCCGCGAGCAGCGCCGCCTGGCGGGCGCCGATGCGCGCGCCCGCGTCGAGGGCGATCCCTCCGGCCGGCACGTCCTCGCCCGCGGGCCGCACGTTCTCGCCCTCGCGGGCGGCCTCGGTGAACTTCGCGAGCGACCCCTCGACGCGGACGGCCTCCTCGCGCACCACCGCGTCGGCGCCGTCGGGCAGCGTACCGCCCGTGAAGATGCGGGCCGCCTCTCCGGGCGCGAGGGCCCGCGGCGGCGCATCGCCCGCGTAGATCGCGAAGCCCACGGGCAGCGCGCACGGACCGCGAACGTCGCCGGCGCGGACCGCGAACCCGTCCATCGAGGAGCAGGTGTGCGGCGGCGCCGGAACGCGGGCGCGCGCCGGCTCCGCGAGGTAGCGGCCCGCCGCGGCGTCGAGCGCGACCTCCTCGGAACCGAGCGGCGCGACCGCGGCCACGACCGCGTCGCGGATCCCGAGGAGCTTCTCCATCCCGGCCATCATGCCACGCCATCCCTCCGCCCCGGCGGGGCTCGCAAAACCTGCGCACCGCCCCACTTGATCCGGGCCAAAGCGCAACGTCTGCACGATCGCCTGCGAAAACCCCTATGGCTTCGCGGGCCTGGCTGATGCAAACAGACCGCGATCAAGACCATGCACCAGGAGGCAGCGTGCTCTCCAATGCGCCCGTGACGGATTGCAGCGCCTGCAACCTCGGCCTCGCCTCGCAGGGGCGATGCCGCCTCACACCGACGAGCCGCGAGTCCGGGGCGACGATCTGCGCCCAGGGCGAGCGGCCGCGCACGGTGTACTTCGTCAAGGAGGGGTTCGTCGCCCTCTCGGCGGTGAGCCCGCGCGGCTCGGAGCTCCTGCTCTCGCTGCGCGGCCCGGCGTCCCTGCTCTGCACCGAGGCGCTCCAGGGCGAGCCCTCTCCCTTCGAGGTACGCGCCCTCTCCCGCGTGAAGATCTGTGGCATCAGCGGCGACGTCCTTTCGCAGTGGGTCGGCCCGGAGAAGAGCGCCGCCCGGGTGATCCTCGATCTCCTGCTCACCGAGTCTCGCCAGCAGCGCGACGAGGTGAACTGGCGGCAGGGGGACTGCCTCTCGCGCGTGGCCCGATTCGCCCTGGCGCACGCCCGCTTCCTCGCCGACCGTCCCAACGCGGTGCGAAAGCAGGTCGTGGCTCGCCTCCTTGGAATGAGGCCCGAGACGCTCTCGCGCTGCCTTACCAAGCTCGAGAAGGACGGGGTGGTCGACGCCTCGCGCGGGGTGCGAGTCCTCGATCAGCGGCGCCTCGCGGCGATAGCGATGGAAGACAACGCCGCCTGATTCCTGTTAAGAATATCTCAGCATCGTAGGCGAGAAAGGACGTTACATGCTTCCCAAGCTCGGAATGGGCGAGCTCATCGTCATCCTGCTCATCGTCGTGGTCCTCTTCGGGGCCAACAAGCTCCCGCAGCTCGGCAAGGGCCTCGGCGAGGGCATCCGGAGCTTCAAGAAGTCATTCGGCGGAGAGGAAGAGAAGCCCGCGTCCAACGGCACGAACGCGACGCCGTCGGATTCGAATCAGAAGCAGGCGTAGCTGGTCCGGGACCGCGGGAGGGCTGGCCCTCCGCCGTCCCTGAAGCACCGCTCGGCGCCGGCGCGGCGGAGCCGTGCACGGCGCGTTCGCGCGGCTCGAAAGAGCGCGAGCGACGGCGGCGCGGCAGCGAGGCGCGCTACGGCAGGGCGCCCGCGAGCCACCCCACCACGTCCATCGCGGTGAGCATCCCGACGACGACGCCGTCGTCGGAGACGACCGCGAGCCGATCGGTGCGGTGCTCGGCCATGAGCGCGGCGGCACGGCGGAGCGGCGCCGTCTCCGGCACGGAGAGCGCGATCTTCACCATCGCGTCGGCGACGCGCGCGCCGCTCTTCGCGCGAAGCAGGTCCGCCTCCGAGGCGAGGCCGATGGGCCGGCCCTCTCCGTCGACGACGGGCGCCACCGGCACGCCGCGCGAGCGCAGCGCGTCGGCGGCCACGCCTCGGGTCACGCCGGGCCGGAGCGCGACCGAGCTGTTCCGCATGACGTCGGCGACGCGCGCGGCCTCCGCCGCCGCGCCCGGCTGACCGGGAACCGGGGAGGCGCAGGAGAGGTATTCGCCGCGGGCCAGCGCGTCTTGCGCGATCCCCTCGCTGTTTCCGCACTGCGCGCACTCCTCCACCGCCGAGG
The DNA here is from genome assembly GCA_036523995.1 of Anaeromyxobacter sp. Lineage (GTDB taxonomy): Bacteria > Myxococcota > Myxococcia > Myxococcales > Anaeromyxobacteraceae > Anaeromyxobacter. The sequence continues at coordinate 6,961 of DATDDC010000343.1, read as the reverse complement.
CGCGGCCTCGGTCGGGGCAGCGCACGCTCGAAAGGGTGACCGAGCGCCCCCGCCCCGAGATGATGTCGACGGTCCGCACCTCCAGCAGGCGGGAGGACGTCCGGCCGTTCGCGTCGGCTTCCATGGAAGGGCTCCTTTCGCCCCGGAGCGTGCCTGGGGCCGCCGCCTGAGGTTCAAGAGCTGCGCCACCGGGCGCAGGCCTTACCCGCCGTGCGCCCGCCTCGGGCCTGGCCCTCCCCTTGCTCGAATCGTTCCCCGGGGCGCGGCTCGCGCCCGGGACACGCCGCTCGAGCCCCCGTCGCATGAGGACGGGAGGCCCGAGCCGCCTCCGCGGCGATTTCGCCCGCGCCTTCCGCAGGCCGGGCGATCCTGGAGATCGCGGCGGGCGCGGCCCGAGGCACGGCTCGCAGATCACCCGGGCGCGGGCGCGTCCCGATCGCCGCGGCTACCGGCGCCTCAGCACGTAGCGCGCGAGACCCTGGGCGACGCGCGCCACGAGCGGGCCGATCCGCTCCGCGATGAACCGCTCCAGGCGCGAGCCCGCGCCGATGCGATCGAGCGTGACGCGCTCGCCCTCGTCGAAGCGGTCGCGGATCCAGCGCTCGGCGTCGCCGGCCGGGCCGGGCAACGTCACCTCGGCGAGCGCCTCGAGGTTGGCGAGCGAGAACGGGTCGAGGTTGAAGCTGCCGAGGAGGAGCCGGCGCCCGTCGATGGCGGCCGCCTTGGCGTGCAGCATGGACCGCGTCCACTCGCTGATCTCCACCCCGGCGCGGAGGAGCCCGCGGTAGTGGCGCCGCGTGGCCGGCGCAGCCAGGAGCACGTCCGAGCGGCCCGCCACGACGAGCTTCACCTCGAGCCCGCGCCGCGCGGCCGCGGCGATGGAGCGGATCACGTGCCGATCGGGCATGAAGTACGCGTGGGCGAGGAGGATGCGGCGGCGCGCGCGCCCGAAGGCCTTGAGGTAGCGGCGGCGCAGGCGCTTCGCGCCCCCGAGCCCCGAGAGCCAGACCCGCACCGGGCCGGGCCGGCTCGAGCCGCGCTCGCGCGGGGCGCGATCCTGGAGCCAGGCCGCCACGGGGCCGCGCAGCGCGACCGCGAGATCCGCCCAGGCCACCTCGCCCGGCGCCGGATCCGGCACGCCGTACGCGTCGGAGATGTTGAGCCCGCCGAGGAACGCGATCTCCCCGTCCACGGCCATGACCTTGCGGTGGTTCCGGCGCAGCCGGCCCGCGAGCGCGCCCAGGATGGAGCCGAAGACCTTGACCTCGCAGCCGGCTGCCTCGAGGGAGGCCTCGACCTCCGAGGTCCCCGGGGCGGAGCCCCACGCGTCGACGACGACGCGAACGCGCACGCCGCGGCGCGCCGCCGCGGAGAGGGCCGCGATGAACTCGGCGCCGATGCCCTCCGGCGAGAACGCGTACACCTCGAGGAAGACGTCGCTGCGCGCCGCCCGGATGGCCTCGAGCATGGCCGGGTACACCTCCCGGCCTCCGTCGAGCAGCCGGACGGTCCCCTGGGCCGCGGCCTGGGTGAGCCCTGCTTCCATCCCCCGAGGCTATCGCGCCCCGGGGCCTCCGGCGTAGCCTTGCGCTCCGGCGCGGGCCCCTCCCGCCGTGACGTTGCGGCATCCCTCTTGAAGGGCACATGATCACGTCAGGACCAGCACGGGGGTGACGTCATGAAGCGAATTCTGGTCGCGGTGGACGGCTCGGACCCCTCCCTCAAGGCGGCGCGGATGGCGGCCGACGTCGCGCTCCGCTTCGGCGCGAAGCTCACGCTCTGCCACGTCGTGCCGAAGCTGCTCCTCCCGCCCGACGTCTACGGCCTCACCATCGCCGAGGTCGAGAAGGAGCACCGGGCGTACGCCGACCGGCTCCTCGAGACGGCGGTGTCGAACCTCGACGAGCCCGGGCTCGAGATCTCGACGTCGGTCCTCTACGGCTCGCCCGCCGAGGCGATCGCGGAGGAGGGAGCGGCCAAGGACATCGGCATGATCGTGGTGGGGAGCCGCGGGCACGGCGCGGTGGCGCGCATGTTCCTCGGGAGCGTCTCCGACCGGCTCGTGCACATCAGCCCGAAGCCCGTCCTCGTCGTGCACTGACGGGGGGCGGGCTCGACGGCGCCGCGCGGCGCCGTGAAGCGAGGTAGGATTCCTCTCTCCAGGGAGGATTCATGATCTCCGTCGCCGATTTCATGACGAAGGACCTAGTGACGGTTCGGGAGTCGGACGACGTCGCCCTGGCCGAATCGCTGCTCCGCCTGGGCGGCATCCGGCACCTCCCCGTCGTGAGGGACCGCAAGCTCGTCGGGATCCTCACGCAACGGGACATCCTGCGCTCCGGTGCCTCCGGCAGGCCGGGCGCGCGGGAGCTGCCCGTCGCCGACGTGATGACGAAGGAGCCCACCTCCGTCCGCCCGGCCATGGCCCTCTCGAACGCCGCCCGGCTCATGCTGGAGCGGAAGTTCGGCTGCCTGCCCGTCTGCGACCAGGACGGCACGCTCGTCGGCATCGTCACCGAGGCGGACTTCGTCCGGTTCGCCGCCGACGTCGTGCGCGACCTCGACCTCGTGGCGGAGGCCGTCCGCATCCAGGATCGGACGGGGAGCGCCTGATCGGGGCGTCCCGCGGTTGAAACCGGCCGGCCGCCCGCCTACAAACGGGGCGGATGCCCGAGACCGTCTTCGAGGAGCTGAAGCGGTACGTCCGGTTCGGCGAGGACGACGAGCGCGCGCTCCGCGCGCTCCACCCCGTCGCGAGCCCGCATCTCGCCCGCATCGCCGACGTCTTCTACGACCGGATCCTCGGCCACGCGGAGGCGCGAAAGGCGCTCGTCGGCGGCGAGAGCCGGGTGGGCCAGCTCAAGATCACCCTGCACCGCTGGCTCGATACGCTCCTCTCCGGCCCGTGGGACGAGGCGTACTGGGAGAACCGCACGCAGATCGGGCGCGTCCACGTCCGCATCGGCCTTCCCCAGCACTACATGTTCGGCGCCATGAACGTCGTCCGCGTGGAGCTCGCCACGGTCGCCTACGATGCCTTCCAGGCCCGCCCCGAGGAGCTGCAGCACGCCCGGAACGCGCTCGGCAAGATCCTCGACCTCGAGCTCGCGGTCATGCTGAACACCTACCGCGACGACCTGCTCGCGCAGCAGGCCAAGGTCGAGCGGCTCTCCACCTTCGGGCAGCTCGTGGGCTCCATCGGCCACGACCTGCGGAACCCCCTCGGCGTCATCGAGACCTCGCTCTACATCCTGCGCGGCCGGGTGGGCGAGGACGAACGGACGGTGAAGCACCTCGACCGGATCGCGGAGCAGCTGCAGATCGCGAACGGCATCATCTCGAACCTGCTCGACATGATCCGCAGCCGGCCCCTGGCGAAGGAGCCGGTGCGCCTCGGCGAGGTGGTGAAGGGCGCCGTGGACTCGGTGAAGCGCCCGCCGGGCGTGGCCGTGGCGCTGGACGGGATCGAGGCCTTGCCGCCCGTGGACGGCGATCCCGTGCAGCTCCGCCAGGTGCTCACGAACCTGCTCGAGAACGCGATCTACGCCGCGTCGCCCGCGGGCGCGGTGACGGTCCGCGGCCGGAGGGGCAACGGCGCCGTCGAGCTCGACGTCGAGGACACCGGCCCCGGCGTCGATCCCGCCACGCGCCTGCGGCTGTTCGAGCCGCTCATCACCACCAAGGAGAAGGGCATCGGCCTCGGACTCGCGCTGGTGAAGCGGATCACCGAGCGCCACGGCGGCGGCGTCTCCTACTCCGACCGGCCCGGCGGCGGGGCCCGCTTCACCGTGAGGCTGCCCGCGGCGGGCGAGGCCTGAACGGAGATCCCCATGCGCACGTATCTCATCGTCGACGACAACCCGGACTTCGTGGAGAACCTGGCCGAGATCCTGCGGGACCGCGGCGACGAGGTGGCGGCCGCGAACAACGGGCGCGAGGCCCTGGACGCCGCGCGCGGCCGGCGCTTCGACGCCGTCCTCACCGACATGCGCATGCCGCTCATGGGCGGGGCGGAGGTGGTGCACGAGATCCGCCGCCTCGACCCGGGCGCCCCCGCCATGGTGATCACGGCGCACGTGGGCGACGACGCCATCGAGGCCGCCCGGCGGGAGGGGCTCCTCGCCGTGCTGCCCAAGCCGGTGGACGTGCAGCGGCTCCTCGAGCTCCTCGCCTCGGCGCGCCGGGACGGGCTCGTGGTGGTGGTCGAGGACGACCTGCGCATGTCGGACAACCTGTGCGAGGCGCTGCGCATGCGCGGCTTCGCCGCCGTGACCGCCGCCTCCATCCTCGAGACCGAGCGGCTCGGGCCCGTCCAGCCGTTCTGCGCGCTCGTCGACCTGCGCGTGCCGGGCGGCCCGCACGGCGAGGCCATGCGCCGGCTCGCGGCGAAGTTCCCCGGCCTGCCCATGATCGTCGTCACCGCCTACGGCGAGCCGCCGCCCATCCCGCACCAGGGCTACTTCGCGAAGCCGTTCGACACGCCCGAGCTGCTCGCCGCCGTCGAGCGCCTGCACCGCTCGCGCCCCCCCGCGGCCCCGCTCGCCGGATGACGGAACGCCCGGACAGGCCGCGCATCCTCGTCGTGGACGACAACGAGGCGCTCGTCGAGAACCTCGCGGAGATCCTCCACGGCGCCGGGTACTCGGTGCACGGCGCCTCGAGCTGCGCCACGGCCCTGGCCATCGCGCGCGAGGGCTTCGACGTCGCGCTCGTGGACCTGCGCCTCCCCGACGGCGACGGGACCGCCCTCGCCCCGCAGCTCAAGGAGGTCTCGCCCGACGGCGAGGTGGTGCTGCTCACCGGGTTCGCGACGCTCGAGTCCGCGGTGGCCGCGGTGCGCGCCGGGGCCTGCGCCTACCTCGTGAAGCCCTGCGCCACGCAGGAGCTCCTCGTCACGGTGGAGCAGGCCATGCGCCAGGTGCGCCTCCACGGCGAGAAGCGCGAGCTGGCGCGCCGCGCCCAGATGGCCGAGAAGCTCGCCGCGGTGGGCACCATGACGGCCGGCCTCTCCCACGAGATCCGCAACCCCCTCAACGCCGCCACGCTCCAGCTCTCCGTCCTGGAGCGGCGCGTCCAGCGCCTCGGCAAGGACGTCCAGCCCCAGCTCCTCGAGCCGCTCGCCCTCGTGAAGGACGAGATCCGCCGGCTCGATCACATCCTCGAGGACTTCCTGCAGTTCGCGCGGCCGCGGGAGTTCGTGGCGAGGCGCGTGGACGTGGGCGCGGTGATCACGAAGGTCCTCGACCTCCTCGGCGGCGAGGCCGAGCGGCGGGGCGTGCGGCTCGAGCGGACGCTCGATCCCGTGCCGCCCGTGGCCGGGGACGAGGAGCGCCTGCGCCAGGTGCTCGTCAACCTCGGGCTGAACGCCCTCGAGGCGGTGAAGGACGGCGGGCTCGTCCGCGTCTCCTGCCGGACCGAGCCGGGGCCGCCCGACCTCCCCGGCCCCTCGGAGGTCTCGGTGCTCATCGACGACGACGGGAGCGGCGTGCCCCCCGAAGCGCGCGACCGGATCTTCGAGCCCTTCTTCACGACGAAGGCCAAGGGCTCGGGGCTCGGCCTCTCCATCGTGCACGCCATCGTCACGCAGCACGGCGGCCGCATCACGGTCGAGGAGTCGCCGGAGGGCGGCGCGCGCTTCGCCGTCTCGCTCCCGCAGGCGCTGTAGCGGTGGGGCCCCCAGCCGCGGTCGAGCCTGGACAGCAGTTCGTAATTCGGGATCACCCGCAAGGCTTCAGGCTGCAGGCTTCGGGCTCCAGGACGAGCCGGGCCACGGTTTCTGAAGCCTGTAGCCCGTAGCCTGTAGCCCGTAGCCTGTAGCCCGAGCGTTCCGAATCGCGATCGGTCGTTCAGGCCGTGCCGGTCCCCTCGGGGTTCCCGTCGCCGTCCGGCACCTCCCCGGACTCCTCGCGGCCGCCGGAGGCGTACTCCTTCAGCCGGTACTGGATCTTGCGGACGCTGATGCCGAGGATCTCCGCCGCTCGCGAGGTGGAGCCGCCCACCATGTCGAGGGTGCGCAGGATGGCCTCGCGCTCGATCTCGTAGAGCGTGGCGCCGGGGATGAGGGCCCCCGGCGCGCGCTCGCGGGGCCTGGGGCCGCGCAGCGTGGGCGGCAGGTCGTCCGCGGTGAGCTCCGACGCCTTGCACAGCACGACCGCGCGCTCCACCACGTTCTCGAGCTCGCGCACGTTGCCGGGCCAGTCGTGGGAGAGGAGCGCGTTGAGCGTGCCGGGCGCGAGGCCGCGGATCTCCTTGCCGTAGGCCTTCGCGTACTTGTCGATGAAGTGCGAGACGAGGGCGGGGATGTCGCCCTTGCGCTGCCGCAGCGGCGGCAGCGTCACGGCCACGACGTTGAGGCGGTAGTATAGATCCTCGCGGAACTTCCCGCCCTTCACCTCGGCGGCGAGGTCGCGGTTCGTGGCGGCGACGAGGCGCACGTCCACCTTGATGGTCTGCGTGCCGCCGACGCGCTCGAACTCCTTCTGCTGCAGGACGCGCAGGAGCTTGATCTGCAGCGCCGGGGAGATGTCGCCGATCTCGTCGAGGAAGAGGGTGCCGCCGTCGGCCAGCTCGAAGCGGCCCTCCTTGCGGCCCAACGCGCCCGTGAAGGCGCCCTTCTCGTGCCCGAACAGCTCCGACTCGAGGAGCGTCTCGGACAGGGCGGCGCAGTTCACCTTGATGAACGGCTTGTCGGCGCGCGGCGACTCCTCGTGGAGCGCCTGGGCGATGAGCTCCTTGCCCGTGCCGGACTCGCCGAGGATGAGGACGGTCGCGCGCGTCGGGGCCGCGCGCTTCACCACCTCGTAGACGGCCTGCAGCTCGGGGGCGTCGCCGACGATGTTGTGGAAGCGGTACCGCTCGCGGACGCGCTCGCGCAGGTTCGCGGTGTCGCGCTGGAGCCGCAGCTTCTCGAGCGCCTTCTCGATGACGACCAGCACCGCGTTCACGTCGAGCGGCTTGACGA
>DATDDC010000342.1:0-1540 GCA_036523995.1 Anaeromyxobacter sp. | reverse complement strand
GCCGGCGAGCGCGCGGCGCACCGCCGACACCGCGTGGGCGAGCGGGTTCGCGCGCATCGCCGCCGCCAGGCCCGGATGCCCGGCGGGCAGGGGGAACATGGCGCCCGACACCACCCAGAGCGGCACGAGGACCGTCATCTGGATCGCATGGTAGCCCTGGACGTGGTCGAGGCCCCATGCCACGGCGAAGCCGAGGGCCGCGAGGGCGATGGCGGCGAGCGCCAGCGCGGCGACGAGGAGCAGCCAGTCGATGTCGCGGTAGGGGAACCCCGCCGCCGGAGCGAGGACGAGGAAGAGCCCCGCCTGCGTGAGCGCGACGGAGGCCGAGCCGAGCGTCTTCCCGAGGACGAGCGCCGCGCGCGACCCGGGCCCCGCCTGCACGGACTGGAGGAAGCCGCGGTGGCGGTCCTCGATGACCGAGGCCGTCGTGAAGATGGCCGCGAAGAGCACGACCATGAGGACGACGCCCGGGAAGAAGTACGCGAGGTACGAGACGTCCGCGCCGGGGAGGCGGAACGTTCCGGAGAGGCCCCCGCCGATGACGAGCCAGAAGATGATCGGCTGTCCCAGCGCGCCCACGAGCCGCGAGGGCTGGCGGAAGAAGCGGACGAGATCGCGGCGTGCGAGGACCAAGGTGGTGGCGAGGTCGTAGGCGAGGGCGGAGTGGCGCAGCGCGGTCGAGTTCGGGGTCGCGGTCGCGTTCGCGGTCGAGGTCGCGGTCGAGTTCGCGGTCGAGGTCGCGGTCGAGGTCGCGGTCGAGGTCGGGGTCGCGGTCGAGGTCGAGGTCGGGGTCGGGGTCGCGGTCGCGGTCGCGGTCGAGTTCGGGGCCGGGCTCGCCGTCGGGCCCGCGCCCGCGGAGGTCGGCGTCGAGGTCGCGCTCATCGCTCCCCCTCCTCGAGCGCCGCCCCCGTGATGGCGAGGTACGCGTCCCCGAGCGTCGGCCGCCGGAGCGACACGCCGCGGATCCGCCCCGCCGGGAACGCCTCCACGATCCTCGGCACGAGGGCGTGTCCCTGCTCCCGCTCCACGTGGACGCCGTCCGCCCGGATTCGGGCCGAGAGCCCCAGCCGCGCCTCGAGGTCCCGGGCGAGCCCCTCGCGATCGTCGCCGTCCACCACGATGACGTCGCCGGCCACGCGGCTCCGGAGCGCGTCGGGCGTGCCGGAGGCGACGATCGTTCCACCCGCGAGCACCGCGAGGCGGTCGCACCGCTCCGCCTCGTCGGGCCGGTGCGTGGTGAGCACGACGGCCGCGCCCGCCTCGCGGCGCAGGTCGTCGATCCGCGCCCAGAACACCTCGAAGGCGGCGGCGTCGAGGCCGGTCGTGGGCTCGTCCATGACGAGGAGCGAGGGCGCGTGGACGAGCGCGCGCGACAGCTCGAGCCTGCGCCGCATCCCGCCGGAGAGCCGCTCCACCGGCTCGCGGGCCCGGTCGGTGAGGCCGGCCTCGGAGAGGAGCCGCGCGATCCGCTCGCGGGCGAGGCGGCGCGGGACCCGGTGCAGCGCCGCCGCGAGCCGGAGGTTCTCGTCGGCGGCGAGCT
>DATDDC010000341.1:0-5878 GCA_036523995.1 Anaeromyxobacter sp. | reverse complement strand
CGTACACGTCGCGCGCGGCCGAGAGCGTGAACAGCTCGCGGATCCAGACCGACACGCCGATCTTCAGCGCCACGGGAGCGGTCCGCTGGTACCACTGCCGCGTGTACGAGGGCGCGTACGCCACCGTGTAGATCGGCACGGAGACGAAGCGGACCGTCGGGACGAAGGTCCACCAGAAATCGACGAACGGGTAGGAGCTCACGTAGACGGAGAGGCCGGGGGCGAGCGGCGCCCAGCCCACCACGTCGCCCGAGTACCGCCAGGACACCCAGGCCGGCGCCCACTCGTAGCCGGGCAGCCAGATCCACCCGTAGTACGGATCGTGCGCCCAGCGGCCGTAGTGGTAGACCGCCCAGCCGTACGGCTCGTCGGACACCCACAGCCAGCCCTCGTTCGTCCACTCCCAGCGGCCGTAGTAGTAGGGTCTCCAGCCCGCGGCGACGCGCGGTCGCCATACGGTGCCGTAGCCGGCCACCGAGACCCACTCGCCGTACGGCGACAGCGGCGCCTGGAAGGTCTCGAACGTGGCGCCGCCCGAGCCGTTCACGTCGACGGACACATCGTAGCCCGAGCGATCGTCCGGGTAGCCGCCTCCCTCGTAGTCCTCCTGCCACTCGCCCGCCCGGGCTGCGGCGGGAAGGAGCGAGGCGGCGGCGATGAGCGCTACGAGCGGCTTCATGACATACCTCCGAACAGTCCGATAGCAATCGGAATGCCGGACGAACCCTGCGCGCGCACGGGGATTTTTCGAGCGCCATCCCCTGGCGGGCCGTCACACTGTGCGGCCGGCGCACCCCGCGCCCCACCCCGGGCGAGGCGGGCGACCGGCGGGCAGCGGCTCAGGCGAGCTTCTTTTCCTTCTCGAAGGAGAGCAGCGGGGGCTCCTTGTTCAGGATGACACCCTCGGTGATCTTGCACTCCTTCACGCCTTCCCGGTACGGCACGTCGTACATGATGTCGAGCATCGCCTGCTCGAGGATGGCGCGGAGGCCGCGGGCGCCCGACTTCCGCCGCATCGCCTCGCGGGCGGTGGCGCGCAGCGCCTCCTTCGTGAACGAGAGCTTCACCTTCTCGAGGTCGAAGAGCTTCACGTACTGCTTCGTGAGCGCGTTCTTCGGCTGCGTGAGGATCGTGACGAGATCGTCCTCGGTGAGGTCCGCGAGCGTGGCGATGATGGGGAGCCGCCCCACGAACTCGGGGATCATCCCGAACTTGATGAGGTCCTGGGGCTCCACCTTGGCGAGGAGCTCGCCCAGGCTCGCCTCCTCCTTGCGCTCGATCTTCGCGCCGAAGCCGAGCCCCTTCACGCCCACGCGCCGGCGGATGATCTGCTCGAGCCCGCAGAAGGCGCCGCCCACCACGAACAGGATGTTCGAGGTGTCGACCTGGATGTACTCCTGCTGGTTGTACTTCTTGCCGCCGCGCGGGGTGACGTTCGCGCGCGTGCCCTCGATGATCTTGAGGAGCGCCTGCTGCACGCCCTCGCCGCCCACGTCGCGCGTGGGGCTGGGCTGATCGCCCTTGCGCGCGATCTTGTCGATCTCGTCGATGTAGACGATGCCGCGCGCCGCCTTCTCCACGTCGTAGTCGGCGTTGTGGAGGAGGTTCTGGATGATGTTCTCGACGTCCTCGCCCACGTAGCCCGCCTCGGTGAGGCTCGTGGCGTCGGCGATGGTGAAGGGGACGTTGAGGAAGCGCGCCAGCGACTGCGCGAGGAGCGTCTTGCCGGAGCCGGTCGGGCCGATGAGGAGGATGTTCGACTTCTGGAGCTCGACCTCCTCCTGGCCCGCGCGCGCCTGGCCCGGCCGCTGGGGCCGCGCCGGCTTCTTCGAGTAGACGCGCTTGTAGTGGTTGTAGACCGCGACCGAGAGGATCTTCTTCGCGCGCTCCTGCCCGACGACGTAGTCGTCGAGGAAGCTCTTGATCTCGGCGGGCGTGGGGAGCGAGACCGCGGGGCGGCCCTCGTCCCGCTCGGCTTCCTCCGCGATGATGTCGTTGCAGAGCCGGATGCACTCGTCGCAGATGTAGACCGTCGGCCCCGCGATGAGCTTGCGGACCTCGCGCTGGCCCTTGCCGCAGAACGAGCAGGAGAGGTTTCCGTGATGGTGCTCTTTCCGGCTCACGCTGTCCTCTTCCGACGGATGTTACCACCAAAACGGATCCCCGCGACTTGGAGTCCCCGCCATCGGAACATAACCAGCGCCCCCCCGCACCGCCCCTGCATCGCCAGGGGCGTGTGTGAGATCAGGTCCCTCCGTCGCCCGCGAGCGCCTCCAGCTCCCCCGCGAGGTCCGCGGCGCGCTGCGCCACGGCACGCGGTATCGCGTGCTCGGCGCGGCAGGCCTCCGCCAGGCGCCGCGCCGCCTCCGCAATCCTGGAGAGCCGCTCCGCCTTGCGCGGAGCGGGCGGAGGCGGAGGAGCCCCGAACCGCTCGGCGAGCCGGCGGTTCATGGCCGCGGGCGTGGGCGGCCGCTCCAGCACCTCTTCGCGGAGCTCGCGCCAGCCCTCGTGGGACAGCCTGCCCGCGGCCTCGGCGCGCGAGAGCACCTCGATGACCTCGAACGGCGGCGCCCTCGACTCCCCTCGCGAGCGCGCCAGGTCCGGCTCGTGCCGCTCGAGAAAACCGAAGCTGACCGTGAGCTTCTCGGCCGTGCCGGGGCGGATGAACAGCTCCTTCGTGCAGTAGCGCTCGAAGCTCGCATGGCCCCACTCGCGCCAGAGGCCGCCGCGCTTCACCTCGCTGAGGAGCCGGCCGAACTCCACCCAGGCGGCCTTGAAGCGGCGCGCACCCTCGAGCACCCGGCGCCGGACGGAGCCCTCGGGCAGCTCCTCCGCCCGCGCGGCGAGCCGCTCGGCGGTGCGCGACGTCGTCACGGGCCGATCCGGAACGCGAGCGAGACCGTCGGCCGCTGGCCGGGGAAGGGATCGAAGCGCCAGGCGGCGAGCGCCGCCGTGAGGCACTCCTGGAGCGGACCCTTGCGGAAGCGCGGCTCGTCGATCCAGAGCTGCACGACGCGGCCGTCGTTCCCGATGGCGAACTCGATGGGCACGTCGCCGCGGAACTCGGGCGAGCGCGACGCCTCGGCGCGGAAGCAGGGCGCGAGGGTCCGCTGCTCGCGGCCCACGACGCCCTGGATCTTGCGCGCGTCGAACTGCGTCGCCACGAGCTCGCCTCCCTCCACCGCGCCCTGCGACGGCGCGGGCCGAGGCCGGGCCGCGCGGCGCTTCGCGGCGCCGCGGTCGGGCGAGTCGAGCGGGACGTCGACGAGCTCCTCCTCCACGGCGCGGCGCGAGACGCCCACGCGGGCCGCCGAGGCGATCCGGATCCCCGCCCCGAAGTCCTCGAGGAGCGGGCTCGTGGCGGCGACCCCGCGGGTGAGGAGGACGGCCCCGGTGACCCCGCCGGCGACGAGCACCAGCACCCCCAGGACCGCCACCACCACGCGCCGGCGATGCCGCCGCTTGCGGAGGAGCCGCGCGCCGGTCACCTCTCGCTCCACGCGCCGGGCCGCCGCGGCCTTCTTCGCGTGTACGAGGAAGAGCGAGATCTCCGACACCGAGCGCCAGGCGCCGTCGCCGGAGGACACCGGCGTCGCGCCGTCGATCTCGCCCCGGTACAGCATGGCGGCGATGCCGCGCGAATCGACCGGCCCGAACACCTGCCCTCCCTTGCGGAAGAGCCACTCCCCGCCTTCGAGCCGGGGGTCCTTCTCGAGGGGGATCTCGTCCGTGCCTGGCGCCATCGGGGTGCGCGATACTTAGCACACCGTGGAAAGGCGCTTCTACGCCGTCGAGATCGCCTACGAGGGCGCGTTCTTCCGCGGGTTCCAGCGACAGCCGGGGCTTCCCACCGTGCAGGCGGCCCTCGAGGCGGCGCTGGGTGCGCTCGGACTCCGCCCTTCGCTCTCGGTCGCTGCCCGCACCGACGCCGGCGTGCACGCGCTGCGGCAGGTGGTGAGCTTCGCGGCGCGCAAGGACCGCGAGCCGGAGGCGCTCCGCCGCGATCTCAACGCCGTGCTCCCCGACGGCATGCTCGCGCTCTCCGCGCGACGGGTCGCGCCCTCCTTCCACGCGCGAAACACCGCGGTGAGCCGGACCTACGTCTACCTCGTGGGCGCGCCGGCGCCGGAGGTCGTGCGCCCGTACGCGTGGAGCCTCCCCGACGCGCGCGCCTTCCCCGGCCTCGCCGAGCCTCGCCTCGAGCCGGGGCGGATGCGCGCGGCGCTCGCCGAGGCGGTCGGGACGCACGACTTCGCCGGCCTCGCGCGCGCCGGCGAGCGGCGCGGAACGGTGAGGACCGTCCTGCGCGCCGAGGTGGTGAGCGCGTCCTGGGCGCCGCTTCACGCCGTCGTGCTCGAGGGACGGGGCTTCCTCCGGGCGATGGTGCGGAACCTCGTCGGGACCGCCGTGGCCTCGGCGGTGGGGGCCGCGCCGCCGGGAGCGATCCGCGAGCTCATCGCCCGGCGCGGACGCTACCGCGGGGTCCGGGCGCCGGGCTGGGGGCTCACGCTCGCCGCGGTTCGCTACCCGCCTGGAGCGCTCCCGCCGGAGGAAGCGGGCCGATGAAGCCCTCGGGCCGCCGCACCAGGGCGATCCGGACGAGGCGGAGCCGGCCGAGCGCAGCGCGCGGAGGGGGCTGCGCCGGCGGGCGCGCCGCCCGCGCCCGAACGGGAAGGGGCGTCACATCGCGCTCCCGTCGGCGGGCCGGTGACCGTACTTGGCGAGCAGGTCGGCGACCGCCTCGCGCAGGTAGTCCGACTGGCGGACGCGGGTCTTCTTGGCGAGGTTTCGCAGCTCCGCCGCCAGCGCCGGCGGCAGGCGGATGAGCATGGGCTCCAGGCGATTCTGGGCGGCCGGGTTCTGCGGATCCTGGCTCGGGGGCATCGTCTCGAAGGCTGCGCTCATGTAGGCTCCTTGCGACATGTGATTACGTTTGCCTACACGCTACCACTCGATACCCGGGCGGCAAGAAAACGGCCGAGCGTGCTCTACTCGTCGGAAATTCAAGGGAGATCGAAGCGGATCTGCCCGCCGGCGCCGACGCTGAACGAGGCGATGCGCGCCTGGCCGAAGGCAGTCGCGAACGTCCCGCTGGCGTACACGCCGGCGTAGCGGGAGAAGTCCCAGGCGACGCCCAGGCCGACGAGGGGTCCCCCCGCGAGGCGCGACCGGAGCGGCGCCCACGCGCCCACGTCGAAGAAGGTCTTGAGCTCGTCCTGGCCGAAGTAGCCGCGGTAGCGCAGGTCGAGCCCGAGGAGCACGCGCTCGCGCTCGGGATCGCTGAAGGAGCGGAGGGCCACGGTGGCGCCGGCGATGAGGTCGTCCCCTACCCCGGACACGTCGAACCCCCAGCCGATCCACGCCGAGGGCCGCCACGAGGAGACCGTCGGGAACCCGGACCTCGCCACCGTGTCGTGCGCGACGAGGGCCTCGGCGAACGGGCCGTGCGTGTCCCGGTGGTCGAAGCGCGGCTCGAGGGCGGCTGCCGCCGCGGGCAGTGCGAGCGCGGCGGCGAGGACGGCGGCCCTCATCGTCGAGGACGGCCGCCCCGAAGACCGGGGGCGGGGGCGCGCGCGGAATGCGGAGCCGCCATCACGGCTCCCCCGATACCACGGGGAGCGGGATGCCGGCGACCTCGTTCATGCGCCCGGATCGGAACGGCTCGAGGTCGAGCGCGGCGAGCTTGAAGCCCGCGGCCTTCACGGCGCGTGCGATCTCGGCCCGGCGCTCGAAGGCGCGCTCGAGCTCGGCCTCGCCGATCTCCACGCGCCCCAGATCGCCGTGATGCCGGACGCGCAGATCGCGGAAGCCGAGGGCGCGCACGCCCACCTCGGCGCGCTCGACCTGCGCGAGCCGCTCGGGCGTCACGGGGGTGCCG
>DATDDC010000340.1:0-4705 GCA_036523995.1 Anaeromyxobacter sp. | reverse complement strand
TCCGCGCTGCGCAGCGCGAGCGCGCTCGCCGCCGCGCTCGCGCCCGGCATCGACGGCTGGGCGGCGCGCTACCGCGCCGAGACCGCCGCCCTGCGGAGAAGCGTCCTCCTCAAGAACCTGAAGGCGCCCATCCTCTATATGCCCGCGCTCCGGCGGGCCGTCCTGGCGTCCGGCATCGGCGCCATCGAGGTCGGCGAGCCTCCGGCGCTCGTCCGCGGCGAAGGCGCCGCGGCGCCTCTCCGGTAGCAGGGCCGCGGGGGCGGCGGTCACCGTGCCGCTTCCGCGGTACCTGCGCACCCGGGGCGCTGGTTCGCTCCTTGCTGAGCATCCGGATCGACCTTCTTCGGGGGAGCGCCGGCTGGAACTACTTCCTCGTCGAGGGCGACCAGAGCAAGGGGCTGCACAACCCTAGCTTCGTCCAGGCGGTCCTGAACGCGACGCTGCGGAAGGACCTGTCGAACCGAGGCATGGAGCGAGGACGGCGCCGGCGGCGGCGCGCCTCGGCCCTCAGGGGCCCCGCGGCACGGGCGCGATCGTCACGTCGCCCTGCCCGCTCCGCGCGAGCCCGCTCGCGACGAACCCCGAGGACAGCGCGTCGGCGATGAACGCGCGCAGGTAACGCGCGCCGGCGGCGCGGCCGCGCGGCGTGCCCATGGCCTGCTCGATGGCCATGAAGCGGCCGTCCAGGACGCGCACGTCGGGATGCGCCTTCGCGAAGGCCAGGAGCGGCTGCCTCACCCCGGCAGCGGCCTCGAGCCGATCCGCGAGGAACTTCTCGAGGGCCAGGGGCGAGGTGTCGGCCCGGACGAGCTTGGCGTGCTTCACGGCGCGCGTCAGGTAGAGGTCGTAGGCGCTGCCCCGCCCCACGGCGATGCGCACTCCCTCCCGGTCGACGTCCTCGATCCTGCGCAGGGGCGAGCTCGACGGGACGACGTAGGTCCCCTCGATGAGGACGTACGGCGGCGTGAACTCGATCCCGGCGGACCGGGCCGGATCGATGGCCAGGAAGGCCACGTCCCACGCCCCGGCCTGGAGCGCGTCGAACACCTTCCCGGCGGCGTCGAACGTGACGAGCTCGACGGGAACGCCCAGGCGCTTGCCCAGCTCCCGCGCCAGGTCCACGGAGACGCCGCGCGGCTCGCCCGTGGCGGGGTCCTTCTGGGCGAGCACGGGGTTTCCGAAGTTGATGGCGGCGCGCAGCGTACCGCGCGGCGCGAGGTCCGAGACGGCGTCGGGGGGAGCGTCGGTCATGGCGTGAGCCGCGCAGGGGAGCGACAGGGCGAGCCACACGGCGCCCTGGATCGCGCGCGTGGAGATCCGTGGGACGTTCGTCCGGGGCGGGGGATGCATGCCCCATGTCTTGGCCGGGCGGGCGCCCTCCGCACGGCCCTGCCGGGCATCGCCGCTCGCGAGGCCAGGCGAAGCCCGATCTTTCTGCGGCGCAGCGCGCGGCGAGAAATATGCTCATGCGCCGTCGCCGTCCTCGCGTCCCGATACGGAGGAACCATGGCCCTCGCCAGGATCGCCGCTGCAGCGCTCGCTCTCTCCACCGCCGCGCCGGCCCAGGAAGGCAAGCCGGTCCGCATCCGCGGCACCATCGACAAGGTCGCGGGAAGCGTGGTCACCGTGAAGACGCGCGACGGGACGTCCGCCACCGTGAAGCTCTCGGACGACGCCACGGTCGCCGGGGTCGTCCCCGCCTCGCTCGGCGACGTCACGCCGGGCAAGTTCATCGGCACGGCCACCCGCGGGCAGAAGGACGGGGCGCTCGTCGCCCTCGAGGTGCTGATCTTTCCGGACAGCATGCGCGGATTCAACGAGGGGCACTTCCCCTGGGATCTCGAGCCGGAGAGCATGATGACGAACGCCACCGTCGCCGACGTGGTGAAGGGCGCGAAGGACCGCGTGCTGACCCTCAAGTACAAGGACGGCGAGAAGAAGATCTACGTCCCCGAGAACGCGCCCATCGTCACGTTCACGAACGCGGACCGGAGCGCGCTCACACCCGGCGCGCGCGTGTTCATCGGCGCCGCCCAGCGCCAGGCGGACGGCACCTTCGCGACGAAGCGCATCAACGTCGGCCTCAAGGGGCTCGCCCCTCCCATGTGAAGGACGGGCGGCGAGGCGCGTGCAGGAGGCAGCGATGCAGGGCTCGCCGTGATGGCGCGCCGCCGCCGAGCCGGCGCGAGCCGCCGCCTACGGCGCGCAGTCCCCCTCGGCGAGCCCGGCCACCCAGCGCAGCGCCCCGCGCACGTGCGCGAGGAAGAGCGGCTCCGACCAGCTCTCCGCGGTGTGGCCGAGCGCGGTGTACGCGGCCCGGCCGCCCTCGAAGACGTGGCACCAGGCCATGGGGTGATCCGCTCCCATGAGGCCGCCCTGATAGCTCGCCTCGTCGATGGAGAGCAGCACGTGGACGCGGCCCCTCGGCGAGGCGCGGAAGTCGTACCACTCGTCGGTGCGCGACCATCGCTCGGGGAGGTCCGCCGTGGCCGGGTGGGCTCCGTCCTCGCGCACCAGCACCGCGGGCTGGACCGGAGGGTGCGAGAGGAACTCGGCGCCGACGAGGTCCAGGTACCAGGGCCAGGCGTGTCCCGTGTCCGCGGCGGAGTGAACGCCCAGGAAACCTCCGCCGGCGCGCACGTAGGCCTGGAGCGCCTCCTGCCCTCGGGCGTCGGGCACCTCGCCGGTGGTGAGCAGGAAGACGACGGCGGCGGCACGGCGCAGCGCCTCGGGCGTGAACGCGGTGGGGCTCTCCGTGACGCGCACGGACAGCCCTTCCGCCGCCGCGGCCCTCTTCATGGCCGCCACCGCCGCCGGGATCGACGCGTGGCGGAAGCCGAGCGTCCTCGTGTAGACGATCACCTCCCGCCGGTCGTCCGCGCACGCGGCGGCCGTCGCCGCGCCGAGGAGGCACGCCACGCCGAGCCACGCTGCGGGTCTTCGGAAGGGAGGCATCGCGCACCTTCTCGGCGGCGCGCGGCCGGTGGGCGTACCGGCGCGCGGACGTGATCCATGCCGCCGAGCGTGCGGGGCCGCCACGCGTCGGCGCGGAGAGCGGCGGGAGCTCGTCTCTGACCCATCTGGGGCGGCGCGGCCCCGATGGCGGTCGATCGCCGGAAGCGCTATGCACGATGCACGCGTTTCCCGTTGCGGCGAAGGCTTGACTGAGCGTGTGATCGCAGTCCGGGCGAAGCATCGCGCCGTCGGCCCGTGACGGCCGGCGTGCGCGCTCCGGAACACTCGAGGTGCTCATGGCGAACTTCGGGATCGTCGGCGTCGACTGGCAGCAGCGCATCAACTGGGATCGCCTGCGCAAGCACCGCCTCGACCGCGCGCGGGAGCGGATGAAGGCCCACGGCCTCGGCGCCCTGCTCCTCATGTACGACGAGAACTGCCGCTACGTCACGGGCACCCTCACGCCCGGCTGGAACCGCCTCAAGCCCGGCCTGCGCTACGCGCTCCTGTGCGGCGACGGCGCGCCGGTGCTCTTCGAGCAGGGGGACATCGGCACGCAGATCGAGCGTCACTCTCCGTGGATCCCGAAGGAGAACATCCGCTGGTCGTACGCCTGGATCAAGGGCGCGGCCGGCCCCGCCTCGCAGCAGCAGGTGAAGAAGTTCACGAACGCCATCCTGGAGGAGATGAAGCGCCACGGCGTGGCCGGCCAGAAGCTGGGCGTCGACTTCATCGACATCAACATGCTGCCGGCCTTCCAGGCCGCGAACCTCCAGTGGACCGACGGCATGACTCCCATGATGGAGGCGCGGGCCGTGAAGAACGTCGACGAGCAGGAGTGCCTGCGCATCGTCGGCGCCATCGGCGACGCCGCGCACTGGGAGACCATGAAGTTCCTGCGGCCCGGCATCACCGAGAACCAGGTGACCGCGCACATCATGGAGTTCCTCTACTCCATCCCCGGCATGGAGGACGTCGAGGACGTCATCGTCTCCTCGGGCCCGAACACCTGGCCCAACTGGCGGAACTTCTCCGACCGCATCATCCGGCCGGGCGACATCGTCTTCATGGACCTCGCCGCCCTCACCTGGAACGGCTACAAGTCCTGCTACTACCGCACCTACTGCGTGGGGAAGGAGCCGAGCCAGGAGCAGAAGGACTACTACGCCAAGGCGCTCCAGTGGCTCTACGACTCGATCGGCGCCGTGCGCGCCGGCGTCACCACCAAGGACATCGCCAGCAAGTGGCCTTCCGCGAAGGAGGCCTGGGGCTACGAGGAGGAGGACCGGGCCGCCGCCAACCTGTGGGGCCACGGCCTCGGCCTCGCGCAGTACGACCCGCCGGTGATCTCGCGCATCTGGTCCCTGGATCATCCCGTCGAGATCCAGCCCGGGATGGTCTTCGCGCTGGAGACGCAGCACGGGAAGACGCACCAGTGGGGCGTGCGCATCGAGGAGATGCTGATCGTCCACCCGGACCGGACCGAGATCATCTCCAACTTCCCGGTGAAGCAGATCACCGTCGTCGATCCGATCGTCGGCTACGGGGATCACGTGCGATGAGGCTCGCGCGAGGAGCGCTCGCCGTCCCGCTGGCCTCGGCCGAGGCGTGCGACGCCGCCCGCTTCGGACCGAAGGCCGCCAACCTGGCGGCCCTGGCGCGGGGCGGATTGCCCACGCCGGGCGGCTGCTGCGTCGACGCCGAGGCCTACCGGCTCCAGCTCGCGCACCTCGGGCTGGAGGCGCCGGCC
>DATDDC010000339.1:0-3717 GCA_036523995.1 Anaeromyxobacter sp. | reverse complement strand
CGAGCGCGCGGCGCCGCGCCTCGCGTCGCAGCTCGGCCTCGATGGCCCGGGCCGTCCGCTCGAGCGCCCCCTGCGGCAGCGCCGGGGGCTCGCATTCCGAGAGCAGGGCCTGGAGCCCTTCCGCCTCGCGGAGGGCGCGGGTGCACGCCGGGCAGCCCTTGGCGTGCGACCACGCCGCGGCGCGCTCCGGGTCGTCCGGCGGGAGCGCGGCGAGGCCGGGCGCCTCCTCCCGGATCCGTTCGCACTCGGTCATTTCGGTTCCTCCGCGACGAGGTCGGCGAGGAGCGTCCGGAGCCGCCCGTAGCCGCGGAAGGCGCGGAGCTTGGCCGCGCCCTCGGTGATGCCGAGGATCCGTCCGATCTCGGCGAAGCCGAGCTCCTCGAAGCGGTGCAGGTGGACGACGACGCGCTGGGGCTCGGGCAAGGCGTCGAGCGCACGCTTCACGCGGTCGGCCCGCTCGCGGGCGAGGGTCTCCGCGGCGGGATCCTCGCGCGGATCCGGGTCGGCCTCGGCCTCCTCGTCGAGCTCGGAGTCCTGCCGTCCCTGGCGACGGAGCCAGTCGACGCGGACGCGCGCCGCGATCGTGAACAGCCACGGCCGCAGCCGCTCGCCGCGCCGCCAGGAGCGCCGCGCCGCGTGGAGCTTTAGAAATGTGGTCTGCACCAGGTCGTCCGCGGCGCTCCGCGCCGCCGACCGGAGGAAGAAGGCGTGGACCGAGGGCGCCAGGGCGCGAAACAGACGC
The DNA here is from genome assembly GCA_036523995.1 of Anaeromyxobacter sp. Lineage (GTDB taxonomy): Bacteria > Myxococcota > Myxococcia > Myxococcales > Anaeromyxobacteraceae > Anaeromyxobacter. The sequence continues at coordinate 2,975 of DATDDC010000339.1, read as the reverse complement.
TGGAACGACTCCGCATCGCCTGCGGCGTAGGCCTCCATCAGGGCCTCCTCGTCGACCTCTCTTCCCATACGCAGCCGTGGCCCGCGAGGTTACGCCCACTCGGTCGAGAAACGGCAGCCGAGATCGCGCGTACTCGAGAGCGTTCCACGACGCTTTCGCAAGCGCACGGAGTGACTCCATGACGAAGACGTACCCGACGAGGGCGCGCCGGCTGTTCGCCGCGGCGGCGTGCCTCGCGAGCCTCGGCGGCGCGGCCCGGGCGGCGGAGACGCCGGCGAGCCCATCGAACGCACAGGAGCGAGCGAAGATGTCGACCTTCACGAAGCCGTCCGACCAGGAGCTGAAGAAGAAGCTCACCCGCGAGCAGTACGACGTGACGCAACACGAGGGGACCGAGCCGCCCTTCCGGAACGCGTACTGGAACGAGCACCGCCCCGGCATCTACGTGGACGTGGTGTCGGGCGAGCCGCTCTTCACCTCGCTCGACAAGTACGACTCCGGGACGGGATGGCCGAGCTTCACGAAGCCCATCGACCCCGGAGCGGTGACGACCCGCACCGATCGCCAGCTCATGTACGCGCGCACCGAGGTCCGCTCGAAGCTCGCCGACTCGCACCTCGGCCACGTCTTCGACGACGGGCCGGCGCCCACCGGGCTCCGGTACTGCATGAACTCCGCGGCCATGCGCTTCATCCCCGTCGAGAAGCTCGCCGAGGAGGGCTACGGCCGGTTCCTCCCGCTCTTCCAGAAGGGCGGGACGGACCGCGGCGGGAGGGCGAGCCCGTGAAGCTCGCGCTCGTCCTCGGCACGCTCGCGGTCGCCGTCGTCGCGGCGCGCTCGCTCTTCGTGCCCGTGCGGAACGCGGAGGCGGCGAAGGGCACCATCGGGAACCCGAGCTGCGGAACGAAGCCCGGAGGCGTCGGCCACGGCACGCCGCTCGTCCCGTCGGGGAAGAACCAGCTCGCCATCTTCGCCCAGGGCTGCTTCTGGGGCGTGGAGGAGCGCTTCCGCAAGGTGCCCGGCGTCGTGGCGACGGCCGTGGGCTACACGGGCGGCCACACCTCGAACCCGAGCTACGAGGACGTCTCCTCGCACGGGACGGGCCACGCCGAGGCGCTCCTCGTCGAGTTCGATCCGGCAAAGGTGAGCTACTACGAGCTCCTCGCGTTCTTCTGGAGGACGCACGACCCCACGAGCGGCAACCGGCAGGGGCCGGACGTCGGCAGCCAGTACCGCTCGGCCATCTTCACGTTCGGCCCCGAGCAGATGGCGGCCGCGCTGGCCTCGCGGGAGGGGGAGCAGAGGAAGCTCGCCGATCGGGTCACGACGCAGATCGCGCCGGCGGGTCCGTTCTGGATCGCGGAGGCCTACCACCAGCAGTGGGACGAGCGGCACGGGTACCTGTCGTGCCCGGTGCCGCACAGGCCGAGGGAGAAGAGCTGAGGGGTCGGGGTCGAGGTCGAGGTCGGGGTCGGGGTCGGGGTCGGGGTCGAGGTCGAGGTCGGGGTCGAGGTCGGGGTCGAGGTCGGGGTCGGGGTCGAGGTCGAGGTCGGGGTCGAGGTCGGACAGCGACTCGCGGTGATCTCTGCCCAATCAAGAACCCCAGCGGAACTCGGTCTGTCTCGGCGACGGCGCTGCTCTCCGCGTGCAAGCTCGTGCCGCCTTCTTCGAAGGCGTCACTCCGCTTGCTGATCTCACGGGGCGCGCCGCCGCAACGGGTGCGCTGGCTGTCGGGCTGTGCGCGGTCGTTCATGGGTGCGGCTCCTTCTGGCGAAATGAAAGGAGCCGCACCCATGAACGACGTCATCGCTGCCGCTGCTGCCGACTACACCGTCGCCTCTCCCGGTCCTCGCCTCCCGCACCACAAGCTCATCGCGTTCGGTGTCGCGCGCGAGTTCTTGCTTCGCGTCCTCGCGTGCCGCATCCGCGACGCCAAGCTTCGCGACGAGGCGCTCCGCTCGGCCAAGTCCGCGTGCCTCAACTGCGCCGAAGGCGCCGGGCGCGTGACGCGCGCGGACAAAGCTCGCTCCTTCGCCATCGCCCGCGCGGAGGCGGTCGAGTCCGCCGCGGCGGTGGAGATCGCCGCGCTCTGCGGCGACGCCGCCGCGGAGCCGGCCCGCGAGGTGTCGCGGGTCGCGGACCGGCTCGTCGCCCTCCTCACCGGTCTCGTCCGCTAGCGCGGAGGAGCCCGCGGATCATCGCGCGGAGGCGCAGCGCCTCCGCGTGGATTTCCGCTGCGTCGCGCGGGGCGATGGAGCCGATGGCGTCGGCGAGATCGACGGCCCCCACGGCCTCGTGGAGCGAGCCATCGGCCGAAGCAAAGTACTTGCGGCGCATGGCAGGGCGATCGTCGGGGAGCCCCTCGCAGAGGTTCAAGAACGTGGACTTGGCAGCCCGCGTGGCCTGATCGCGCAGCTCCGCATCGCGGATGGACGCGCGGTGCACGAGCGACGCGAGCGCACGCGCCGACCGATACGCATCGAGCTTCTGAAATGGGAATTGGTTTCCGTTTGCCATTGCGGCCTCCTCACTCCTTCGGGGAGGCAGCAATGGCAAACGGAGACCGATGCCACGTCAGAGGAGCGTCAGCACGCCTGCCCAAAGCGACCGAGCTTCTTCGTCGGAGGACCGGAGCCCCGGGATCGGCTGAGAGAGCAGCGTATCGAGGTCGGGGTCGAGGTCGGGGTCGGGGTCGGGGTCGGGGTCGGGGTCGGGGTCGGGGTCGGGGTCGGGGTCGCCGTCGGAGATCACCCTCCGTAGTCCGGCTGCGGGGGAGGGGGGTCCACCGGGTCGAGGATCGCCTTGAGCTGCACCGTCCTCGTCCGCGGTCCGTCGAACTCGCAAAGATACACTCCCTGCCAGGTGCCGAGGAGCAGGTCGCCGCGCTGGACGATGATCGTCACGGAGCTGCCGACGAGCGACGCCTTCACGTGGGCGTCGCTGTTCCCCTCGGCATGCCGGTACGTCCCGCGGAC
>DATDDC010000338.1:0-6545 GCA_036523995.1 Anaeromyxobacter sp. | reverse complement strand
TGTCGCCGGTGCGCAGCTCTCCGTGCGAGGCGAGGTCCTCGAGGGCCTGGCGCATCTCGCCCGCCTGCTTCACGAAGGCCCTGGACGCGCGTCCTTCGCATCGCCGTCTCGAGCGCCGAGGACCATCTCGTCCTCGATCCCTCCGAGCCGCCGCCGCGCTTCGCGGCGAACCACTGGTCGCCCTCGGGGCGCTGGCTGGAGTGGCTCGTCGCCGATCCGCCGCCCGCCGCGAACGAGAAGACGTTCGCGTTCGTGTTCACGGACCGGCCCATCTACCGGCCGGGCGACACCGTCCATCTCAAGGGCTTCGTGCGCGCGAAGCGCGGCGGCGAGCTCGCCTCCGCGGGCGACCCGTCCCAGTTCGGCGTCCGCGTCGACGGGCCGGACGGCCGGTCCGTTCCGCTCGCGCCGTCCTGGTCGCCGCCCGGCGGGCTCACCGCGGAGTGGAACGAGAAGGAGCCGCCCTCGGGCGAGTACCGCGCGATCGTCTTCGCCCGCTCCGGCGCGCAGGTGCTCGGCGAGCGCCGCTTCCGGGTGGAGGCCTACCGCATCCCGACGTTCGAGGTGCAGCTCTCCGGACCGCCGGTCGCCGCGCTCGACGGGAAGATCCAGGTGAAGGCGGTGGCCCGCTACTACGCGGGCGGCGTCGCGTCCGGCCAGCCCATCCGCTGGACCGTGTCGCAGCGCCCGACGCACCACGTCCCGAAGGGCCGGGAGGGGTTCCTCTTCGCCTCGAGCGCGCAGTTCGGCCGCCCCGGCGCGGCTCGGCGGCCCGAGGCATCGCGGCGCGAGGCCATCCTCGACGCGCAGGGGGGCGACGCCATGGGCGTGAACCCGGCGCTCGACGTGGACGGCTCGCCGCGCGTCTACCGCTTCGAGGCGACCGTGACCGGGCCCGACGAGCAGGAGGTGAGCGGCGCATACGAGGTCCGGGCGCTGCCGCCGTTCCTGCTGGGGATGAGGCTCGAGCGCTACATCGGGTTCGCGAAGGAGATCGTCCCGCACGTCGTCGCGGTGGGCCCGGACGACCGCGCGGTGAAGGGGCAGGAGATCCTCGTGCGGCTGTTCCGGCGCGTGTGGCACAGCCAGCTCCGGGAGAGCGCGTTCGCGGCGGGCGAGGCGAGGTACGTCACCGAGCAGGAGGACGTGAAGATCGCGGAGCGGACGATCCGCAGCGGCGAGGCGCCCGCGCCCGTGCCCTTCGAGATCCATGAAGCCGGCGTGTACGTCGTCGAGCTGACCGGACGCGACCGGCTCGGCCGCGTGCAGACGCTCTCGGCCGATCTGTACGCGGGAGGCGAGAAGCCGCTGGCGTGGCAGAAGCCGCGCGAGGGCATCTTCACGGTGGTGCCGGACAGGGTGCGCTACGCCCCCGGCGACACCGCGCGCCTCGTGCTGGAGAGCCCGTTCCAGTCGGCGCGGGCGCTCGTCGTCGTCGAGGAGCCCGGCGGGAACCGGTACGAGTGGCGCGACGTCCGGGGAGGCAAGGCGGTGGAGGAGATCCGCATCGGCGACCGGCACGTGCCGAACCTGCCGGTGCACGTGGTGCTCTTCCGCGGCCGGATCGGCGAGGGCACGGCCGACGACGCCCGCTACCGCCCGCAGACCGTGGCGGCGAGCGTCGACCTCGAGGTGGAGCCCACCCGGAACCGCGTCGCGGTCCAGGTGGAGCACCCCGAGTCGGCGCGCCCGGGCGCGACCGTCGACGTCGTCGTGCGGCTCGAGGACGAGCAGCGCAGGCCGCTCGCAGGCGAGGTCACGCTCTGGCTCGTGGACGAGGCGGTGCTCTCGCTCGCGCCGGAGGCGACCCTCGATCCGCTCTCGCGCTTCGTGGAGCGGAACGCCCGCGGCACGTCGATCCGCGACACGCGGAACCTCGTCGTGGGCCGGGTGCTGGAGGAGGAGGAGCCCGGCGGCGACGGAGGCGAGGAGGACCAGGGGCGCGGCAGGGCGCCTCGGACCGTGCGCAAGAACTTCCAGACGGTGCCGTTCTGGGCCGCCAGGCTCGACGTGCCGGCCTCGGGGCGGCTCACCGTCCCGGTCAAGCTCTCCGACGATCTCACGGACTTCAAGGTGCGCGCGGTGGCGGCGTCGGGGCTGACGCGCTTCGGCGTGCACGCGAGCACGCTCCACGTGCGCCTCCCCGTCCTGGTCCAGCCCCAGCTGCCGCGGCTCGTGCGCGAGGGCGATCGCTTCTGGCCGGGCGCAGTGGCCCGCATGCTCGAGGGCGCCGAGGGCCCGGCGAGCGTGGACGTGGAGATCACCGGGCCGGTCGACGCGCGGAAGGCCGTACTGCCCGTGGAGCTCACGCTGCAGAAGCCGGCCTCGGCGCTGTCTGCGGCCCACGTCGGGCCGGTGGCGGGCGCGTCCGAGCTGAAGATCCGCGTCGGCGTCACGCGCCGGAGCGATGGCGCAGGGGACGCGTTCCAGGTGACGCTGCCCGTGCTGCCCGACCGGCAGGTGGAGCGGTTCGTCGCCTTCGACCGGATCGCCGCCGGCCCGCTCTCGCTGCGGCCGTTCCCCGAGCCGCCGCGACCCGGGACCGCGACGCAGGACGTCGTCCTCACGGCCGTTCCCGGCGTCCTCGAGCTGGTCGGGTCGCTCGACCATCTCGCGGCCTATCCGCACGAGTGCCTGGAGCAGCGCGCCTCGCGCCTCGTGCCGGCGGTGACGCTCGCGGGCGTGCTGCGCCAGATCGGCGTGGAGGACGCCTACGGCGCCGGGAGCGCGGCGGAGGCGCGGCGCTTCGCGGCGGACCTCGCGCTCCACCAGGATGCGCGAGGGCTCTACGCCTTCTGGCCGGGGAACCCCGGCGACGTCGGCCTCACCGCCCAGGTGGTCGAGCTCACCGCGGCGATGCGCCGGGCCGGCATCCCCGTCGACGAGAAGGCCGACGCGCGCGCCATCGAGGCGCTGAAGCGGGTGCTCCGCAGCGACTACCCGTTCCTCGCGGGCTGGCGCTACGACATGCAGGCCACCGCCATCCGGGCCCTCGCCGCGGTGGGCCAGCTCGACGATCACTACCTCGCCGACCTCGTCCAGCGCCGGGCCGACCTCTCCGCGGCGAGCCTCGGCGATCTCGCCGCGGCGCTCGCGAAGCGTCCCGACGCCTTCCGCAGCGGGATCGACGCGGTGCGCGCCGATCTCTGGCAGACCGTGGTCGTGAAGCTCCGCGACGGGCGGCCGTACGTCGAGAAGATCCAGCGCGATCGCGGCGGGTGGGCGGGGTGGCCCGGCTCGACGCCGGCGACGCTCGCGTCCGTCTGGCGCGGCCTCCTCGATCTCGATCCGGCGAGCGAGCGGCACGCGCTCCTGCGCGACGCCCTCGTCGGCTCCGCGCGGCCGCCGTGGGGCTTCGGCGACACGCACGCGAGCCGCCGCGCCCTGGAGGCGCTCTCCGCATATCTGGAGGCGGCGCAGCCCGACCTGCCCGGCGGCACGCTCTCGCTCCGGGGCGCGCCGGAGCTGACGGTGGACGGGAAGCGCAAGGTCGCGCGCCTCTCGGTCCGCTCCGAGGCGCCCCTCGCTGGCCGGTACCGCGGCGCGCCCGCGGGGATCCGCGTGTCGTACGCGTACCTCCCCGCGGCGAGCGGCTCGGAGGTGAGCGCCCTCAGGCAGGGGTTCGTGGTCTCGCGGTCGTCGTCCCTGGTCCGTGAGGACGGGACCCTCGAGCCGCCTCGCGACGACCGGGCCGGGGAGGTCCGCGTCCTGAAGCAGGGCGACGTGCTCGAGATCCACGCCCGGATCGTCGCGGACGAGGAGCGGAGCCAGGTCGCGCTGGTCGTGCCGTTCGCCGCGGGCCTCGAGCCGCTCAACCCCGCCATCGCCGCGTCGGGGCCGCTCGCGCGCCCCGCGGAGCAGGACTCCCTGCAGCCGGCGTACGTCCAGCGCCTCGACGGCGAGGTCCGCTACTACTTCACCCGGCTGCCGCGCGGCAGCCACGCCTTCCACTTCCGCGTCCGCGCCGCCAGCGAGGGGTCGTTCACGCACCCGGCGCCCTGGGCGGAGATGATGTACCGCCAGGACGTGCGCGGGCGCGGCGAGGGGCTCCGCGTGGTCGTGTCCGGCGAGCACGAGAAGGGGTAGGGCGTGCGGCTCGCGTCCAGGGTGCGATCCGGGATCGCCCGCACGTGGCGGGTGCGCCGGGCGCGGCGTGCGCTCGCCCTCGCGCTCGCCCTCGCGCTCGCGGCCGCATGGCTCGCCGATCTCCGCTCCGATCTCCAGCGGCCGCGCCCGTCGGTGCTCATCGTGGACCGCCGCGGCGCCCACCTGGCGGAGGTGCCCGGCGACGGCGACGCGCTCGGCGCGTGGCCGCTCCCGGACCGGCTGCCGGAGCGGATCGTCCGCGCGACGCTCGAGACGGAAGACCGCCGGTTCTTCTCGCACCCGGGCGTGAGCCTCGCCGCGATCGCTCGCGCCGCGTGGCAGGATCTCCGGTCGCTGCGGGTCGTGTCGGGCGGCTCCACCATCGCGATGCAGACCGCGCGCCTGCAGTCGCCGGGGCGCCGGACGATCCTGCGAAAGGCGAAGGAGGCCGCGGAGGCGCTCCTGCTCGTCCGCCGCCACGGCCACGAGCGCGTGCTGCGGCAGTACCTGACGCTCGCGCCGTACGGGCACCGCGTCCGCGGCGTCGCCCGGGCGGCGCGCCTCTACTTCGCGAAGCCCGTCGAGGACCTCTCCTGGGCGCAGGCCGCGTTCCTCGCGGCGCTCCCGCAGGCCCCGGGGCGGATGGATCCCTACGAGCCGGACGGGCTCGCCCGCGCCACGCGCCGCGCGCACCGCATCCTCCGCACGCTGCGGGCGCGAGGGGTCATCGGCGAGGAGGAGCTCGCGCAGGCCGTCGCCGCCGACCTCGGGCTCGTCCCGAGGCCCCGCCGGGATCCCGCCGCGCTCCACGCGGCCCTCGCCGCCGCCGAGCGCGCAGGCGGCGCGGCCACGACCCGGACCGCGACGCTCGATCTGGAGATCCAGGCCATCGCCTCCCGCGCGCTCGCGGAGCAGCTCGCCGCGCTGAGCGACCGCGACGCGGGGAACGGCGCGGTCCTCGTCGTGGATCCCGCGGACGGCGCGATCCTCGCGCACGTCGGCTCCGCCGACTACTTCGCCGAGGAGGGGCGGGGCGCCATCGACTACGCGCGCGTTCCGAGCTCGCCGGGCTCTGCGCTGAAGCCGTTCGTCGCGGCATTGGCGCTCGCGTCGGGGCGCTTCACGGCCGCGAGCGAGCTCGAGGACACGCCCCTCGGCGTCGAGGACGAGCGCGGGCGGGCCTGGACGCCGGAGAACGCGAACCACGCCTTCTTCGGGCCGATGCTCCTCCGCGCGGCCATCGCGAACTCGCGGAACGTGCCCGCGCTGCGGCTCGCGGCGGAGGTCGGGCCCGACCGGATCGAGGAGCTGCTCGCGCGCCTCGGCGTCGCCGCGGCCCGGCGGGGGCGGCACGGCCTGGGGCTCGCCACGGGGAACCTGCCGGTCTCGCTCGAGGAGCTGGCGCAGGCGTACCTGCTCCTCGCCCGCGGCGGCACCGCGGTCCCGCTCCGCCGCTTCGAGGACGAGCCGCCCGAGGCGCCCCGGCGCCTGCTCGACGGAGACGTGGCGGCCCTCGTCGGGGACGTGCTGTCGGACGCCGAGGCACGGCGGCCGAGCTTCCCGGCGGGCGGCCCGCTCGACTACGAGTACGCCGTCGCCGTGAAGACCGGGACGAGCCAGGGGTGCCGCGACGCCTGGGCGGTGGCCTGGTCCGACCGGCTGCTCGTGGCGGCGTGGATCGGCAACCACGACCGGCGCCGGATGCGCGACGTGACCGGGCAGTCCGGGGCCGCGCCCGTCGTGCACCGGATCCTCGACGAGGTGATGCCGCTCCGGGCGCCGCATCGGCCGATCGCGCCGGCGTTCTCGCTTCCGGAACGGCTCGTGAAGCGAACGGTCTGCGCGCTCTCGGGGAGTCTCGCGGGTCCACGCTGCCCGGAGGCGCGAGCGGAGGTGTTCCTGCCCGGCACGGAGCCGGTGAACCCGTGCCCCTGGCACCACGAGGTGGCCATCGACGCCCGGAACGGCCTGCGCGCCACGCCTTCGTGCCCGGCGCGGAGCGTGGTACGGCGGTCGCTGCTCGATCTCCCGGAGCGGTACGGCGCGTGGGCGCGCGCCCAGCGGCTCTCCATCGCGCCGCTGCGGGAGAGCCCGCTCTGCCCGCGGCCCGAGACGGCGCCGGAGGTCGCGCTCGTCGAGCCGCGCCCCAACGCCCGGTACCTCTTCGACCCGGAGACGCCGCGCCACGCCGCCACCATCCGCTTCGCCGCGCGCGTGGTGCCCGCGGACGAGCCCGTCGTCTTCCTGGTGGACGGCGTGCCCGTCGCGAACGTCGGGTACCCGCACGAGTTCCGGTGGCCCGCGGAGCGGGGCGCCCATGTCGTCGAGGCGGCGCTGGCGCGGCGCTCGGGGCCGCAGGCGAGGATCCGGATCCTGGTGGACGACTGAAGCCGGTCCGCGATCCTCGGTTCCGGGCCCAAGGGCCGATAATGCGGATTATGGAAACTCGGCGTCCGCGG
>DATDDC010000337.1:0-1549 GCA_036523995.1 Anaeromyxobacter sp. | reverse complement strand
CGCGCTCGGGGCCCGTGCCGAGCGCCGCCGCCCACGCCGCGACGGAGGTGGCGATCTCGCCGCCGCGCAGCCAGGCCACGTCGCCGCGCGCGGCCAGGATCGCCGCGTGGAGCGAGGCGTCGGAGGCGGGATCGACCCCGTCGGCGTCCCGGTACGCGGCCTCCGCCCCGTCGAGATCTCCGGCGCGCAGGAGGAGGTCGCCGGCCGCCTTCAGATCCGAGGGGGAGCCGGACCTCGCCGCGGCCTCGCGGAGGAGCGCGCACGCCTCCGCGGTCCGTCCCTCGCCGCCCGCGCGCCCCGCCCGCGCCTCCAGCGACGCGATCTCGCGGGCGCAGCGCCGGGAGAAGATGCTCCCGCGCGACAGGCGCGCCCGCGCGGCGGTCTCGATCCCGAGAGGCGCCGCGCGCTCGTCGAGGAACCGCTCCCACTCCGCCACGAGCTTCCCGAGCGGCTCGCCCGTGGCCCGCTCGAGATCTCCCGTGCGATAGGCCTCGCGGACGGACGCCGCGCCGTTCCGCTCGAGGACGAAGCGCAGGAAGCTCCCCGCGGCGGTGTAGGCCCGCGCCGGCGGCTCGGACCAGAAGCCCGCCGGGCCGACGATGCGCCGGACGTCGGGGAGGAGCCGGAGCGACCTCGCCGCCCGCGACCACTCGTGGACGGTCCAACGGCTGCGGGGCGTCTCGAGCGCCACGGCGATCCCCTCGACGAGGCCGGTCGAGACGAAGACGATGCCGCGCGCGGGGACGCGGAAGGGTCCCTGCGCGACCCGGGCGGCGACGGCGTGGACGAGCTCGTGGCGGAGGTTCGGGTGCGGCAGCGGTCCGTTCACCACGTGGAGCTCGCCGAGCCAGGGCTTCGCGAAGTCCGTCCCGGCGGCGCCCACCAGCCGTCGCTTCTCCTCGGCGCTGCGGTGGACGTAGGCCGTGACGTGGGGAGGGTCCAGGATCCCGAGCGCGCGCGAGACGTCCGCGTGGTGGAACTCGCACTCCGAGAGGAGCGCCGCGACCTCGGCGGCGGGCTTCTCCGAGGGGTAGACGAGGGTGCAGCGCGGACCGTCCCTGCGCCCTCCCAGCACCCGCTGCACCGCCTCGCGCTCACCCGAGAGCCCGAGCGCGGAGAGGGCGCTCCGCGCTCCCGCGGCGGAGACCGCGGCGAGGACGAGCGCCGCGAACGGAGCGAGGGCCGAGCGCGGCCCGGCCCGCGCGGAGCGGACGAACGCCTCCGCCGCACCCGCGACGGCGGCGGCCTCGAGCAGGGCCGAGAGGCGCAGCAGGAGGACGCGCAGGTCCGGCGCGAGCGCCTCGTCGTAGATGGGCCCGGGGAATCCGCCGAGGAGCGGATCGAAGACGAAGGCCGCCGGGCCGAGGTACGCCTCCCGGAGCGACGCGAAGAGGGAGACGAGCGCCACCGCCGCGTACAGGGCGGCGGCCACGCCGGGGCGGCCGCGGGCCAGCACCGCCGTCGCCACGGCCAGCGCGGCGCCGAGGAGCGCCGAAGGCAAGCCCAGGAGCGGCAGGAACCCCGCCGCGCGCCCCACCGTGGAGCAGGG
>DATDDC010000336.1:0-1800 GCA_036523995.1 Anaeromyxobacter sp. | reverse complement strand
GCCTGCCGCTTCGTGAGCCGGGTGAGCTTCGCGCCGATCTGCTCGAGGTGGAGCGCGGCCACCTTCTCGTCGAGGTGCTTGGGGAGGACGTAGACCCTGCGCTCGTACCTGGCGCGGTTCGTGGCGAGCTCGATCTGCGCGAGCGTCTGGTTCGTGAACGAGTTCGACATCACGAAGGACGGGTGCCCCGTGGCGCAGCCGAGGTTCAGGAGCCGGCCCTCGGCGAGGACGAGGACGCGGTGGCCGTCGGGGAAGACGAAGGCGTCGTACTGCGGCTTGATGTTCACGCGCCTCGTCGCCTTCTTCAGGCCCGCCATGTCGATCTCGTTGTCGAAGTGGCCGATGTTGCCGACGATGGCGCAGTCCTTCATGGCCCGCATGTGATCGAGGGTGATGACGTCCAAGTTGCCGGTGGCGGTGACGAAGACGTCGGCCTCCTTCACCACGTCCTCCACCCGGACCACCTGGTACCCCTCCATCGACGCCTGCAGGGCGTTGATGGGGTCGATCTCCGTCACGACGACGCGCGCGCCCTGGCCGCGGAGCGCCTGGGCGCAGCCCTTGCCCACGTCGCCGTAGCCGCAGACGACGCACAGCTTCCCGCCCAGCATCACGTCGGTGGCCCGGTTGAGGCCGTCCACGAGCGAGTGCCGGCAGCCGTACAGGTTGTCGAACTTCGACTTCGTCACGGAGTCGTTCACGTTGATGGCCGGGAAGAGGAGCGTGCCGGCCTTCTGCATCTCGTAGAGGCGGTGGACGCCGGTGGTCGTCTCCTCCGTCACGCCGCCGCAGTCCTTCGCGACGCGCGTCCAGCGCTTCCCGTCCCGGCGGAGCTCGCGCGCGAGGAGGCGCAGCACGACCGCGTACTCCTCGGAGTCGGCGGTGCGGGCGTCGGGGACCTTGCCGGCCTTCTCGAACTCGACGCCCTTGTGGAGGAGGAGCGTGGCGTCGCCGCCGTCGTCCACGATCTGCGTCGGCCCCTTGCCGCCGCCGAAGTCGAGGGCGCGCTCGGTGCAGTCCCAGTACTCCTCGAGCGTCTCGCCCTTCCAGGCGAAGACCGGGACGCCGCGGGGCTGCGCGGGCGTGCCCTTTCCGACCACGACGGCCGCGGCCGCGTGATCCTGCGTCGAGAAGATGTTGCAGCTCGCCCAGCGCACGTCCGCGCCGAGCTCGCGCAGGGTCTCGATGAGCACCGCGGTCTGGATGGTCATGTGGAGCGAGCCGGTGATGCGCTGGCCGGCCAGCGGCCGCGCCGCGGCGTACTCGCGCCGCACGGCCATGAGGCCGGGCATCTCCTTCTCGGCGAGCTCGATCTCCTTGCGGCCCCACTCGGCGAGCGAGAGGTCCTTGGCGCGGTGCTCGACCGCGGGCGCGGCGGCGCGCGCGCCGGGCCGCGCCTTCACCTTGCGGGCGGGCTCCGGGCGAGGGGCCTTGAGGGTCTTCTTGGCGGTCGTGGCGGGCATCGTTCTCTCCTCGCTCTCGTCGTTGCTAGTGCGGGTGGCGGCCCTGCGCCGGGCGGATCGCCCGGAGGAGGACGAGCCCCGGCCCCTTCGCGCCGGGCTCCGGCGGGAGGGATCGGGACGATACGTCGGCGAAGCCCGCGCGGGCCGCCAGCTCCTCCAGGGCCTCGGGCTCGAACCCGGCCTGGGCCTGCCCCAGCGTGCGCTTCAGGTCGAGGTCGTCGTGGCGCGCCGCCTCGACCACGGCGAGCCTCCCGCCCGGGCGCAGGATCCGGAACGCCTCGGCCATGCACGCCTCGATCACCGGCCCCGGCACGTGCTCGAGCACGCTGTTCGAGAA
>DATDDC010000335.1:0-11616 GCA_036523995.1 Anaeromyxobacter sp. | reverse complement strand
GCGGTTGCGCTCGCGCGTCTCTCCGCGACCGGCGGCGCGCTGGCGGGCGCGGCGCCGTCGGTGGCCGCGGGCGCGGTGGCGGGGGCGGCGCTGTCGACCTTCATCGTCTTCGGCCTGGGTCGCATCGGCGGCCGGCTCGTGCCCGAGGCGGCGCTCCTCGTCGGCATCGTCTTCAACTCCTTCGTGGCGGGCGTCATCACCCTCATGAAGCTGCTCGTCCCCGCCGAGCAGGCGAGCCGGCTCACCTACTGGCTCGTCGGCGCGGTCACGAGCGAGTCGGGGTCGACGCTCGCGCTCGGCGCCGCCCTCATCGCCATCGCCGTCGCGGTCCTGGTGGCGCTCTCGGCGAGGCTGAACCTCCTCACCCTCGCCGACGAGGAGGCCGCCTCGCTCGGCCTCGACGTGCGGCGCGCCCGGGCGATGGTGTTCTTCGCGGCGAGCGCGGCGACGGGCGCGGCCGTGGCGCTCGGCGGCATGGTGGGCTTCGTCGGCCTCATCGTCCCCCACGTGGCGCGCAGGCTCGTGGGGCCCGACCACCGCCTCCTCCTTCCCGCCTCGGCGCTCTTCGGCGCCGCCTTCCTCGTCCTCGCGGACGCGGTCGCCCGGCTCGCCTTCCTGCCGCTCGGCACCGAGCCGCCGGTCGGCGCGGTGACGGCGTTCGTGGGCGGGCCGTTCTTCCTGTGGCTCCTCCGGCGCACCGAGGCGAGGGAGGGGGCGTCGCGATGACCGCGCGCGAGCCCGGGCCGCCCTGGCCGGACCCCATCGTCGACGTGCGCGACGTCTCGTTCGGCTACGGGGGCTCCCTCGCCCTCGAGGGCGTGACGTTCCGCGCACGGGCCGGCGAGTTCGTCGGGCTCCTCGGCCCTAACGGCGCGGGCAAGTCCACGCTGGTACGCCTCGCCGCCGGGCTGCTCGCGCCGGCCTCCGGCGAGGTGCGCCTGGCCGGGCTCGATCCGGGCCGCACCCCTCGCCGCCTCGTGGCACGCGTGTGCGCGCTCGTTCCCCAGGAGCCGCGCGTGACCTGGCCATTCACGGTTCGTGAAGCCGTGATGATGGGCCGCGTCCCGCGGCAGGGGCTCCTCGCCCTGCCGAGCCGCTTCGACCACGGCGCCGTGGAGGGAGCGCTGCGGGCCTGCGATCTCCTCCACCTCGCCGAGCGCCGGCTCGACGCGCTCTCGGGCGGCGAGCGGCGCCGCGTCTTCTTCGCGCGCGCCCTGGCGCAGGAGCCCCGCGTGCTCTTCCTCGACGAGGCCACCGCCTTCCTCGACCTCGGCCACCAGGTCTCCGCCATGCGCATGGCGCAGGTCGCCGCCCGCGGCGGGCTGTGCGTCGTCGCCGTCCTCCACGACCTCAACCTGGCCGCGGCCGCCTGCGACCGCGTGGCCGTGCTCTCGCGCGGCCGCATCGCGGCGGAGGGCCCGCCCGCGGACGTGCTCACCGAGGCGCGCGTGCGCGACGTCTGGGAGGTGTCGGTGTGGCGCGGCGAGAACGCCGCCACCGGCGCGGCCGTGGTCCTGCCGGCCCTGCCGAGGGGGTGAAGGAGACCAGCGCTCACTGGAACAGGAAGAGCTTCAGCGTGGCGGCGACGGTCCGCGCGCTCGGGTCGTCGAGGCTCTGCCGGTAGCCGACGTCGAGCGCCACGCCGGTCTCCGTGACGAGCCCCGCTCCCAGGGACCACCACCTCGTCCCGAGCGTCTCGTCCCTCGACCACCCGCCCCGCAGCGGCACGAGCTGGCCCAGCAGCACCTCGACCCCCGCTCCGTAGCGGTTCGTGGTCTTGCCCGCCCGGTCGAAGTCGGCGCGCCAGTCGGCGGTCAGCTGGATGAAGCGATCGTTGCCGATCCCGATGCCGGCCCCCACCCCCAGCGGCGCGACGACCTCGTTCGCGATGGGCACGAGGTCGTAGCCCGCGACGCCGAGGGAGAGGACGTCCGCGACCTGCCAGAAGAGGCCCGCGTCCACCGTGGCCGCGCTGGCGTTCCTGGGTCCCTTCACGGAGAGATACTTCCCGGAGACGCCGAGGTGGAAGTCCTGGGCGATGGGACCTCCCACCATGACGTGCCACACGCTCCCCGTGAACTCGCCGCGCTGGGCGCGCACGTACGAGAAGCCGCCCGTCACCGGACCCGAGAGCGAGTCCACCACCGAGCCGCCGAAGAGCTGCGCCGAGGTGTCGGCGCCGCGGCGGTCCACGAGCAGGAGCGCCTCCATGGAGTAGCGCTTGCGCGCGCCGGCCGCCGCGGGGTTCAGGTAGATGCCCTCGTTGCTCGCGGCGATGCCGGTGCCGGAGGACAGCGCCAGCGCCCTGGGGCCCACCAGATCCGGGATGCCGACCGGAGCCGGCGGCTCGGCGGCCGGGGCCGCGCCGCCCGCGAGGACGAGGAGGATCCCGCACAGGGTTCGGACGGTCACCCGCGGAGGATACGGAGGGCCCGCGTCCCCGGCAAGGACGCTTGTGACGCGTTTCGCGATCGCGCTACGGTCGAGAGCGCGTCAGGCAGGAGGTAGGCATGCGCAGGCGCGAGATCGAACGGTACCGCACGCAGCTGGAGAGCCAGCTCGCCTCGCTCATCGGGCACGGCGAGGAGGCCGTCCATCAGATGGTCGAGGAAGGCGAGGAGATCCCGGACCCGAACGATCGCGCCACCCTCGAGGAGGGAAGGAACTGGGAGCTGCGCCTGCGCGATCGCGATCGGCGGCTCATCGGGAAGATCCAGGAGGCGCTGGGACGCCTCGAGTCGGGCACGTTCGGGACCTGCACCCGCTGCGGTGGGCCCATCTCCGCGGCGCGCCTCCGCGCCCGTCCGGTCACCGATCTGTGCATCGACTGCAAGACGGAGTCGGAGCGCGCCGAGAAGTAGGTCGTCTCGTCCGAACGCTTCTAGCAAAACGGAACCCGGGCTACATTGCCGGGCACCATGGGCACCCAGAAGATCCGCAAGGCGGTGATCCCGGCGGCGGGGCTCGGCACGCGCTTCCTCCCCGCCACGAAGGCGGTCCCGAAGGAGCTCCTCCCCATCGTCGACACGCCCACGATCCAGTACATCGTGTCCGAGGCGGTCGCGGCCGGCGTGCGGGACGTCATCCTCGTCGTGGCGCGCGGCAAGGACTCGATCGTCGACCACTTCGACATCGCCGGCGAGCTGGAGGCGCACCTCGAGCGGACCGGGAAGCGGGAGCTTCGCCAGCAGATGCGCGCCATCGCGCAGATGGCGAACGTGGTGACGGTGCGCCAGCAGGAGCCGCTCGGGCTGGGCCACGCCGTGCTGTGCGCCAAGGACGTCGTGGGGGACGAGCCCTTCGTCGTGATGCTCGGCGACGACGTCATCGACGCGAAGGTGCCGGGCACGAAGCAGCTCGCGGACTGCTACGAGCGGCACGGCCTCGGCACCATCGCGCTCATGGACGTGCCGCGCGACGAGACGCACCTGTACGGCATCGCCGCCGGTCCGTCGCTGGACGAGCGGACGATCAAGATCGAGCGGCTCGTGGAGAAGCCGAAGCAGGATCCGCCGTCCACGCTCGCGGTGATCGGACGGTACGTCCTGCCGCCGGAGGTGTTCGCGATCCTGGAGCAGGTGCGCCCGGGAGTGGGCGGCGAGATCCAGCTCACGGACGCGCTCGCCGTGCTCGCCCGGGAGCGCGGGCTCCTCGGCTACCGCTTCGAGGGCGACCGCTACGACGCCGGGGACCGGCTGGGCTACCTCAAGGCGAACGTCGCCTTCGCCCTGAAGCGGCCGGAGCTGCGTGCGCAGCTCGAGGCCTGGCTGCGCGAGGTGGCGCGGTGAGGCCCATCGTGCGGGTCGCCGCCGCGGCCCTCGCGGTGGGGATGGCCGCGCCCGCCGCCGCGTACGTCCTCTCGGTGCGCGGCATCCTGAAACGCATGGGCGAGAGGCGCGCCGCGCTCTCGCTCGAGGCGCTCGAGGTGACGGGCACCCTCGGGGCGACGGCCGACGCGGCCGAGGCCCTGGCGCGCACGCCGGGCGTGTCGATGGTGGCGGGCCAGTTGAACGCGCCCGCCCTCTTCCGCATGAAGGTGCCCGGGCGCTGCCGGCTCGAGCTCGCGCCGCCCGACGCGCCCGAGGCCTCGCGTCCCTACGTGGCGGTGCGGGACGCAAAGGTCTCCGGGGCGGGCGGCCTCGAGCGCATCCCCGCCGCGGTCGCGCTCGTCCGCGCCGCCTGCGCGCTCCTCGCCATCCACGTCGCCGGCGACGCGAGCGAGTCGTACGGCGCCGCGCTCTCCCGGCGCGGCGTCGCGCTCGGCGAGGCCACCCTGGGCCGCTTCGACGGCCGGATCGCCTACGTCGTGGGCGGCCGCGCCAAGGACGCGAAGCCGCTCCTCTTCGTCGAGAAGGACGCCTTCCGTCCCCTCCGCCTCGTCGCCCAGGAGGCCGGGACGCTCCACGACGTGCGCCTCCTCGGCTGGGGCTCCCCCACCGGCGGCGACTGGTTCCCCCGCGCCGTCGAGGCCTGGACCGGCGGGACCCTGCGGCTTCGCTTCACCACGGAGCGGACGGTGCAGAACCCGAGGATCGCGGACGCGGTGTTCCAGTGAGGACGGCGGCCCCTCCCCTCGTTTCCGCGATGACCGCCGGCCCGCCCGCGCGCACGGGGAGCAGGTGCCTGCTGCCGCCGGACGCGGTGCAGGGCTACACGCTCGAAAGAAGAGGGCGGCCGCGGCTCGCGCCGCGCCGCCCTCGCGCCCCTCGTCCCCGCCCCTACCCGGTGGCCCGGTTCTGATCCTCGTCGCCGCTCTCCGGCTCGACGTCGCTCCGGTACTTGCGCAGGACGCGCTTGAAGTTCGACCGGTCCATGCCGGCCTTGCGCGCCGCGGCGGAGATGTTGTTGTCGCAGGCCTTCATGAGCGTCTCGACGTAGCTCTTCTCGAAGCGGCGCAGGGCCTGCTCCTTGGCCGCCGCGTAGGAGAGCGCGAGCCACTGGCTCTCCTCGCCGCCGGCGGGCGCCTCGCGGACGAGCGGCGCGGTGCGGCCGGTCACGGCGGGCGGGAGGTCGCCGGCGGTGACGGCGTCGCCGCGGCAGAGGACCACGGCGCGCTCGATGGCGTTCTCGAGCTCGCGCACGTTCCCGGGCCAGCGGTAGCCGGAGAGCAGCTCGATGGCCTCGGGCGACACGGTGCGCACCTTCTTCCCGAGCCGGTCGGCGTAGCGGCGCAGGAAGTGGTGGGCGAGGAGCGGGATGTCGTCCGCGCGATCGCGCAGCGAGGGCAGCGGGATGTTGATGACGTTGAGGCGGTAGAAGAGGTCCTCGCGGAACTTGCCGCTCTTCACGAGCTTGGGGAGATCGCGGTGCGTGGCGGCGATGACCCGGACGTCCACCCTCATGGAGTCGGCGGCGCCGACGCGCTTGAACTCGCCCTCCTGCAGGACGCGCAGGAGCCGCACCTGCGTGGCCGGGGGGATGTCGCCGATCTCGTCGAGGAAGATGGTCCCGCCGTCGGCGGCGTCGAAGAGGCCCTTCTGATCGCGCTGGGCGCCGGTGAACGCGCCCTTCACGTGGCCGAACAGCTCCGACTCGAGCAAGGTCTCGGTGAGCGCGCCGCAGTTGAGCGCCACGAAGGGCTGGCCCTTGCGCGGGCTCCGCGCGTGGAGGGCCCGGGCCACGAGCTCCTTGCCGGTGCCCGACTCGCCGGTGACGAGCACGGTCGCGGCGCTGTAGGCGACGGCCTCGACCATGCGCGTGACCTCGCGCATCCCGGCGGAGGTGCCCACGAGGCCCTCGGGCGGGCCGCCCTCCTGCTGGCGGAGCCGGTTCTCGAGCTCGCGGTTCCGGTCGAAGAGGTTCTTGCGCTCGATGGCCTTCGCCACGGAGCGCGCCACGATCTCGACGTCCTCGAACGGCTTGGTGAGGTAGTCGTAGGCGCCGGACTTCACCGCGGCGAGCGCCGTCTCGACCGTGGCGTGGCCGGTCATCATGATGACCTCCACCTCGGGCCGGCGGTGCTTCACGGCGGAGAGCAGCTCCAGGCCGGAGAGCTGCGGCATCTTGATGTCGAGGAGGGCGACGTCGAAGTCCTCCTGCGCGAGCCGCTGCGTGGCCGCGATGGGCGACTCCAGCCCGACGACGTCGTAGCCCTTCTTGCGCAGGAGCGACTCGAGCGCCCGGAGCAGGGTGGGCTCGTCGTCGACCACGAGCACGCGGGCGGGCTTCTCAGCGTAGTCCGTCATGGAACGTCCCTTCCTCTCGGTCCCTGGGCTGCGCGGCGGGCAGCTCCAGCACGAAACACGCGCCGCGGTCGCGCGGCGGCCCCAGCTTGATGGAGCCGCCGTGCTCCTCGGCGATCTGGTAGCAGATGGAGAGGCCGAGCCCGGTCCCCTGACCCTCGGCCTTGGTGGTGAAGAACGGCTCGAAGATGCGCTTCGCGATCTCTGGGCGGATGCCGGGCCCGGTGTCCGCCACGGCGAGCTTCACGCGCCCGGCGGACGCGGGGCCGACCGACACCGTGAGCGTGCCCTTCCCCTGCATGGCCTGCAGGGCGTTCACGAGCAGGTTCACGGCGATCTGCTGGAGCTGGTTGGCGTTCCCGAGCGCGATGGCGTCGCTCTCGTAGGTGCGCGTCACCTCGACGTCGCCGCTCTTCATCTGCGATCCGAGGAGGACGAGCGCCTCCTCGGCCACCTGGGCGAGATCGACGGGGCCCTTCTCCGCCTCCTGCGGTCGCCGCGAGAAGCGGAGCAGGCTCTCCACGATGCGCTTCGCGCGCATGGCGGCGTCGGCGATGAGGCGCAGGTTCTCCGCGTCCTCCGTCGAGCGCTCCTCGCGGCTCATGAGCTGCGCAAAGGCGAGGATGCCGCCGAGCGGGTTGTTGATCTCGTGCGCGACGCCGCCGGCGAGCTGGCCGACCGCCGACATCTTCTCGGCCTGGAAGAGGCGCCGCGCCACCTCGCGCTCGTCGGTGACGTCCTTGAACACCACCACGAGCGCGTCCTCCTCCTCGAAGGGGAAGGAGCGGACGACCCAGGTCCGATCGCCGAAGGTGGTCTCCCGCTCGGCGCCGGCCGCGGGCATGGCGCAGCGCGAGGGACAGGGCAGCGTTCCGAAGGCGTGATCGGCGCAGCGCAGCCCGGTGAGCATCACCGGCGCCACGCCGGCGGCGCGCGCGAAGGCGGTGTTCGCCCGGATCACCTCGCAGCCGCCGCGCCGCATGATGGCGAGGGGGTCGCCGAGGGCGTCGAAGCAGGCGCGCCACTCCTGCGCGGCGCGGACGAGCGCGTGCGACCGGGCGGCGAGCTTGCCGTCGAGGTCCCGGTTCAGCTTCTCGAGCGCCTCGTTCCGCTCCTCGATGAGCGCCTGCAGCCGCTGGTTCTCCTCGACGGTCCAGTACTGATCGATGGCGCTCTGGATGGTGATGAGGAGGTGGCCGTCGTCCCAGGGCTTCCAGATGAACCGGAAGATCTCGGACTGGTTCACCGCCTCCTCGATGGCGGTGGAGTCCGCCTGCCCGGTGAGGAGCACGCGCTGCACGCGCGGCCACCTCTCCTTCACGGCGCGGAGGAACTCGACGCCCGACATGCCCGGCATCCGGTAGTCGGACACGACCACCTGGACCGGCTCGGCCTCGAGGACCTCGAGCGCCGCGGACGCGTCGGGCGCGTCGAGCACGCGGCACTTGGCCCGGCGCAGCACGCGGCGCAGGGCGCGGCGGACGTGCTCGTCGTCGTCGACGACGAGGAGGGTCGCCTCCGAGGCGAACTCGGTCCGGGTGAGCCCTTCGGTCTGGGTCGTCTGCGCTTCCATCGGGACCGGCAACCCACGGTGCATCGTCCGGTCCAGTCCGGCCGGACCCGGGGAGCCGTCATTCCGAGGTCTTGTCGTCACGCGGACCCGAGTCTGCTTCGCTCCCGGGTCGACAGTAACCCAGTGAGGGCCACCGCCTTCCTTGACCTAGATCAAGTCTTGGAGGCGTCGTAGCGGTAGGGCTGGGCCTGGTAGAGGCAGATCGTGTTCCTGCCCGCGCGCTTGGCCTGGTACAGCGCCTCGTCCGCGAAGCGGAGCAGGAGCTCGCCGGAGGAGATGTCCTTCGACGGATAGAAGGCCACGCCGAGCGAGGCGGTCACGTGGACCGGGGCCGGCGCTTCCCCCTGGGCGGCGGCCATCGCGTACTCCTTGGCGCCGATCTCCCGCCACACGCGCTCGGCCACGGCCAGCGCGCCGGACATGTGCGTCTTGGGCAGGATGACCGCGAACTCCTCGCCGCCGTAGCGGGCGCAGATGTCGGGATCGCGGATGGACGTCCGGATGAGCCCCGCCGCCTCGCGCAGGACGGAGTCGCCGGCGGGATGCCCGTACCGATCGTTCACGGCCTTGAACTCGTCGAGGTCGATCATGATGAGCGACAGGTAGTCGCCGTAGCGCTGGGCGCGCCGGAACTCCTCGTGCAGCCGCTCGTCGAAGAAGCGCCGGTTCTTGAGGCCGGTGAGCGCGTCCGTGATCGACTGCTCCTCGAGCCTGCGCTGCGCCTCGCGCAGCTTCTCCTGGAGGTGCTTGATGCGGAGCATGGCCGCGCAGCGGGCCAGGATCTCCGCCTCGGCGAACGGCTTGGCCAGGAAGTCGTCGGCCCCGATGCGAAGCCCCGCCACCTTGGTGTCGATGTCCGACTTCACCGACAGGACGATCACCGGGATGAACTGATCGTCGGGGAGCTTCTTCACGATGCGGAGCACCTCGAGGCCGTCCATGTCGGGAAGGATCATGTCGAGCAGGACGAGGTCGGGCGGATCGCTCCGCACCTTCTTGATGGCCTCCTTGCCGTCCGGGGCCGTCGCGACCGAGTAGCCCTCCTTCACGAGGACCTGCACGAGCCAGTCGAGCTGGGTCCGCGAGTCGTCGACCACGAGGATCTTGGAGGGTTCCGGCACGCCTGGCCGACGATACCAAGAGGCGCGCGGTCCCCCAAAATCGCGGCGTCGCGAGGGGCCGGCGCGGACGGGCCCACATCCGGAGCGTTCCCGGCCGGGGCCGGGCGGTCTACGTTCGGCCATGCCTCGGCGCGCCAGGCCGGAGGACCAGCAGCGCATCCTGACGGAGGCGCTCGGGCGCGCCAGGGCGGCCGCGCCGGGCGCCGTGGCCGTGTTCGACCTCGACTCGACGGTCCTCGACAACCGGCCCCGCCAGGCGCGCATCCTGCGCGAGTACGGCGAGGCCGCCGGCCTGCCCGCCCTCCTCGCCGCCGCGCCCGAGCACTGGCGCGGCTGGGACATCGAGGCGGCCCTGGAGGCGGCCGGGCTTCCGCGCGAGATGGCCCGGCGCCACGCAGAGCCGGCGCTGCGGTTCTGGGCGGAGCGCTTCTTCACGAGCGCCTACTGCCGGCTCGACGTGCCCGTCCCGGGCGCTCCCGCGTTCGTGCGCGCCGTCGCGGCGGCGGGGCCCTCCGTCGCCTACGTCACGGCGCGGCCCGCGCGCATGGAGGCGGGCACCCTCGACGTGCTCTCGCGCTTCGGATTCCCCGCGCCCGACGGGCGCCGCGCGCGCCTCCTCATGAAGATCCCCGACGCCCTCGGCGACGACGACTGGAAGGCGATGGCGCAGGAGCAGGTGGACCGGCTCGGCCCGGTGGTCCTCGCCTTCGACAACGAGCCCTCGCACGTGAACGCGTACGCGCGCGCCTGGCCCCGGGCCATGGTCGTGCACGTGGACACGAACGACAGCGGCCGCCCGGTGGAGGTCCTCGCCGGCGTGCCCTCCATCGCGGACTTCGACGCCCCCGCCGCGCTCACCGCCGGCGCGGAGGGCGCCACAGCGCGAGGCCCGTGACCGGATCGTCGCGCCGCTCCAGGTCGCCGTCGTCGCAGACGTCCACGGCGAGCTCGAGGTAGACGGCGCGGGCGGCGGCGAGGAATCCCGCCAGCACCTGGGGCGTCCCGCCGAGCGAGGTCGAGAGCACCGCCCAGAGCCTCGCCTCGGGCTGGCCGGCGCGGAGCGAGACGTTCCCCTGGAGCGAGACGACCTCCCAGGGGCCGTCGATGCCGCCCGCGGTCGCGAGCGGCACGTAGGCCTTCGCCGCCGCGTCGTAGCGCTCGAGCAGGACGTCCTCGACGACGCCCTGGGCCCGCACGAACCCGCAGTCGATCTTCTCGAAGCGGGCGAGCTCGACGAGCTTCTCCACCACGGCCTCGCCCTTCTCGAGCCGTCCCATCACCACGCGCGTGGGCTTCGCCTCGCCGACGATCATCGGAGCGCCTCGTGCACGTCCTCGGGCAAGACCGGCGCGAGCCCGCCCCCCCCGAGGATGTTGACGACGGGCGAGGCCGCGGCGCGCACCACCGAGCCGCCGGGGCGCGAGGGGCCGAGGCCGCAGTAGGTCGAGACGTCGCGGTAGAGCAGGGCGCGCTCCGTTCCCTCGGGCGCGACGCGGGTCGCCGTCTTGCGCACGGCGAAGATGCGCTCCTGCGCCACGAAGCCGCCGCCGCGCTCGTCGCGGAGGGCCTCCTCCACCGCGCGCGCCCACGCCTCGTCGGTCAGCTCCGCGCCGAGGTGCACGCTCTTGCCGCCGTAGTCCCAGCTCCGCTTCACCACCCACCCCGGCCGCTCCTTCACGATGCGCGCCGCCACGGCCTCGTCGAGCCGGCGCGTCACGGGCAGGCGCGCCGCCGCGCCCACCTCCTCCGCGTCGAGGCCGGCCCGCGCCGCCAGCGCCGCGTCGCTCGCGCACTCGGAGAGGCGGGCGAAGAGCGCCTTCGCCTCGAGGAGCCCGTTCACCGGGTTCAGGAGCACGAACTTCGCGGGCTCGCGGAGGGCCCGGGCGAAGGGCGCGGCGGGATCGACGCGGCTCGCCCACACGTGCCGGTAGAGGACGTCCCAGCGCTCGGGCTCGCACTCCGCGGGCACGAGGTTCTTCGCCTCGTGCCCCATCTGCCGGAAGTGGGCGGCGAGCCGGCGGAGCTCGCCGATCTGCGCGTCGCCGGGGCGGGCCACGAGGGCGATCGAGGGCCGCTCCCGCGTCCCGCCGCGCGAGCGGTAGGCGGCGACGATGGCCTCGCGCAGCCGCTCCATGTGGCTGCCGCAGAGGGCGACGAGCGCGTTCGCCTCCCGGGGGCTCCGGCCCCGTTCCCGGGCCGCGGCGCGGATCCAGGAGAACGCGGCCAGGTCGGCGTAGGCCGGCATGGCCGGGATGGTGGCGTTGAGCTCGAGCGCCCGCGGCGGGGCGCCGTCCTGCGGCGGGAGGAAGTCCACGCGCCCCACCATCACCGGGAGCGGCGCCTCGGCGAAGAGCTTCGCCATGGCCTCGCGCTCCAGCCCGGCGAAAGGCTCCTCGAGCGCGGCGCGGTCGCGGGCGTCGCCCGAGGCGAGGAGGTGGCGCGCGAGCTTCACCGCGCCGGAGAGGACGAGCTCCGCCTCGCGCGCCAGCGCCGAGAGGGCCGCGCGCGGCATGACCTCGGGCTCGGCCACGAGCGGGATGGGCACGACCGAACCGTCCGGCTTGAACACGGTCATGCCCTCGCTCCACGCGCGCTCGGCGGCGGCGCGCCCGACGCGCTCGAGCGCCTCTCCCTGGAAGATCGGCTCCATCATTCTTGCTGGGGGGCACGGTGAGGCTGTGCCCCCCCGACCCCCGCTCGCTGCGGGGCAGCCTCCTCCGGCTGCCCCTTCGCTCGCTTC
>DATDDC010000334.1:0-7233 GCA_036523995.1 Anaeromyxobacter sp. | reverse complement strand
GGCGGGCTCGGCGGGCGCGCCCCTGGCGGCGGCGGGTGCGCGCCCCGCCCCCCCGCGGAGCCGCCTCGCCGCCTCGGAGAGGCGCTCCATGGTGGGGGCGTCTGCGGCCGGGTTCACCCCCTCGGCGGCCGAGCCCACCATGTCCTGGAGCACGTCCGCCGCGGAGAGGAGCAGGTCCACCGCCGAGGCGTCGAGCCGCGAGGGATCCTTGCGCAGGACGTCGACGAGGTCCTCGGCGCGGTGGGCGACCGCGCTGATGCCTTCGAGGCGCATCGACGCGCTCATGCCCTTCACGCTGTGCGCGTGGCGGAAGCAGGAGTCGATGGCCGCGCTCGCCCCGGCGCCGCCGCCCTCGCGCGCGGCCCTCTCGAGGAGGACGAGATCCTTCGAGAAGCCGGAGAGGTGCTCCGCGGCCTCGGCCACGAACAGCGCCATGTACTTCTTGAGATCGAGCGGCACCGGCGTTCCCGGCCCCAGGGGCTGCCCGAGCGCCTATGTGTCCCCGAGGACCTTCTTCACCACGGAGAGGACGTCCTCGGACTTGAAGGGCTTCACGATGAAGTCGGAGGCGCCGGCCTCGATCGCCTCCATCACGAGGGACTCCTGCCCGAGCGCGCTGCACATCACGATGACGGCCTTCGCGTCGTGCTTGATGATCTCGCGCGTGGCCTCGATGCCGCTCTTGAACGGCATCACGATGTCCATGGTGGTGAGGTCGGGCTTGAGCTCCTTGTACTTCTCGACCGCCTCGAGCCCGTTCGCCGCCTCTCCGACGACCTGGAAGCCGGAGCCGGAGAAGATGTCCTTGATCATGTTGCGCATGAAGATCGCGTCGTCGACGATCAGGACTCGCTTCGCCATGGGCACGGATTTCCTCCCCGACGGGTGCTCGGACGTTAGCATCGGATCCCGGGGCTCCACAAGGACGCGGCTGCCGCTTTCACCGAGGGCCGAAGAGCCGCTGCGCCTCGGCCGCCAGCGCCTCCGCGCCGAGCAGGGTGACCGCGCCGCTCGCCGCCGGCGCGACGCCGCGCACGAGCCCGGGCGCGGCGCCGTCGGGCGGCCGGATGGCTTCTACCCCCAGTACGCCCGCGATGAGGAAGCCCAGGGCGCGCTTTCCGGGATCGAGGATGAGCACCTGCCCCGTGGCGCCCTCGAGCCGCTGCGGCGCCAGGCCGACGAGCACCGCGAGATCCACCACCGCCACCACCCGCCCGCGCAGGTTCATGACCCCGCGCACCGCGTCCGCGGCCCGCGGCACGCGCGCGAAGGGCGGCTGCGGCACCACCACCTCGCGCACCGCCTCGAGCGGGATGGCGAAGCGCTCGCCCGCGACGCGGAAGACGACGTGGCGCACCTGGTGCCCCACCCCCTAGCTGAGCCGGAACCGGGACACGACGGTCTGCAGCTCGAGGGAGAGGTTCGTGAGCTCCTGCGCGGCGCTCGCCATCTGGGCCACCGCCGCGGTCTGCTCGGCGGTGACCTTGCGCACCTGCTCCGTCGCGCTGGCGTTGGAGGAGGCGACGTCGGAGATGTGGTCCATGGCCTGGACCATGTCCGCCGAGCCCTTGAGCTGCTCGCGGGCCGCCTGGGAGATGACGCCCACCTTGTCGGCGCCGGTGGCGGCGATCTCGGCGATGTCCGAGAGGGCCCGGATGATCGCCTCGAGGTCCTCGCGGCCGTCGCCGAGCTCCGCCACGGACTCCTGCATCGTGCCGACCACCTTGTTGGCGCGGCCGGAGACGTCGGCCGCCACCGACGAGATCTGCTCGGCCGAGCGGCCCGCGGACTCGGCCAGCTTGCGCACCTCCTCGGCCACCACGGCGAAGCCGCGGCCGTACTCGCCGGCGCGCGCGGCCTCGATGGTGGCGTTCAGGGCGAGGAGGTTCGTCTGGTTCGCCACCTGGGTGATGGCCTCGACGATCTTCGTGATCTCCTTGGTGCGCTCGCCGAAGGCGAACACCTGCTCGCTCGCCGCCTCGATGCGGGCGAAGACCTTCTTCACCTTCTCGCCGGCGAGCCGCGCCGCCTCGCCGCCGGACGCCGCGGAGGACGAGGTCTCGGCGGAGGCGCGGGCCGCCTCCTCGGCCGAGCGCGCGGTGCGCTCGATGGAGGCCGCGATCTCGCCGATCACCTTGGAGGTGCGCTCCACCAGGTCCGACTGCTGGCCCGCGCCCTCGGCGATCTTCTCCATGGAGGAGGCCACCTCGTCCGTGGAGGCGTTCACCTCCTCGGCGGAGGTCTGGAGGTCGTTCGCGGACTCGGCCACGGACTGCGCCGTCCTCTGGATGCGCGAGACGAGGTCGCGCAGGTTCTCCTGCATCGTCCGGATCGCCTCGGTGAGGTCGTCGATCTCGTCGTGGAAGGCCTTCTGCTCCTCGGAGAGCACCGCCTTGGAGAGGTCGCCGTGGCTGATCTCGACGGCGCCGGTCTTGAGGCGGCCGATGCGCGAGACGCGCGCGATGGCGATGGTGAGGCCGGCGCCGAGCGCGAGCGTGAGGAGCAGGATGATCGCCGTCTCGAGGGCGGCGGACGCGACCCGCGCCTGGATGTACGGCACCGCGAAGACGAGGACGCCTCCCACGATGAGGTACGAGACGAGGATCTTCGTCTGGAGCGAGACGGTGAGGCCGCCCCGCGAGGAGGGCGCGCGCGGCGGGGGCTCCGCCGCGGCCCGGCCCCGCAGGGCCACGAGGTGCGGCGCGTCCTGCCACCTCGCGCTCGGGCGGGTGGACGTGATCCGCTCGTCCCTCGGAACTCTCGCCACGTTCACCTCGACCGATCGGGTGCGGCACCAATCCTAGACCCGGCCACGCTTTCGTCCAAGCCGAAGGCCGCCGCGCTCACGCAGGTGATCGTGTCCCTCCGGCACCGACACGGCCTCGCCGCGCGCGTCCACCACGCGGACGCCCTCGCCTCGCACGAAGCGGCCGATGACGGTGAGCGGCGTCCCCGAGCGCCTGGCCGCGGCGCGGGCGCGCTCGAGCGAGGTCGGCGGGACCGCGACGACGAGCTCGTAGTCCTCGCCGCCCGAGAGGGCGGGAGCGAACGGGTCCGGGAGGCGGCGGGCCATGCGCCGGTAGGCGGGCGAGAGCGGGAGGTCCGGGAGGCCGATGCGCGCCCCCACGCCCGAGGCGCGGCAGACGTGCCCCAGGTCCTGTGCGAGGCCGTCCGACACGTCGATCCCGGCGCGGACGATGCCGGCGAGGGCGCGCCCGGCGGCGAGCCGCGGAGAGGGCCTCTTTTGCCGCGAGGCGAGCGCGCGAGGCGCGCCCGGCCTGAGCCCCAGCGCGGCGTCGCCGAGGGTGCCGGTCACGGCCACGAGATCGCCGGGCCGGGCGCCGGTGCGGAGCACGGCGCGGCCCTCCGGCACGGCTCCGACCGCGGTCACGGTGAGAGAGAGCTCGCGGGCCCGCGAGACGTTCCCGCCCACGACGGCGGTGCGGTAGGCCCGCGCGCAGGCGCCGAGGCCGCTCGCGATGCGCTTCACGGCGGCGGGTCGCGTGCCCGCCGGGAGCGCGAGCGCCACGAGCGCCCAGAGCGGGCGCGCCCCCATGGCGGCGAGGTCGGAGAGGTTCACCGCGAGCGCCTTCCACCCCACGTCCTCCGGCGCGAACCGCGCGTCGAAGTGGACGCCCTCCACCACCGTGTCGACCGTGGCGACGAGGTCCTCCCCGGGCGCGGGACGGAGCACCGCCGCGTCGTCGCCGGCGCCGACGAGCACGCCCTCGCCGCGCAGGGGCAGGGCGCGCGTGAACGCCGCGATGAGCTCGAACTCGGAGGTCGTGCGCCGGGGCCGCACGGGGCGCGAGTCTAGCTCATGACCTCTGCGGCGCAGCACTGGGAAACCGTACTGCGTAGCCGGTAAGGACCGGCCGGGCGCATTTCGCTTCGCGAAAAGCGCCTCGGTCGGAGGTTGAAACCGGCTACCGCCGGACGACCGGGATGGGGCCCGTGGGCGTCACGGCGGGCGTCGGGGGCGGGCGAATGGGCAGGACGACCGAGAAGGTCGAGCCGGAGCCGGGCGTGGACGTCACCGACACCTCGCCGCCGTGCGCCTCGACGAAGCTCTTCACGATGGCGAGCCCGAGCCCCGCGCCGCCGTACTCGCGCGTGGAGGAGCCGTCCACCTGGTAGAAGACCTCGAAGACGCGGTTCACGTGCTCGTCCGTGATGCCGATGCCGGTGTCCGTGACGCGCATGGCGACGCGCTCGTCGGGGAGCTTCTCGGCCGTGACGGTGATGCTGCCTCCCGCGGGCGTGAACTTCACCGCGTTCGAGCAGAGGTTCACGAGGCACTGGCGGACCTTGTCGCGGTCCGCGTGGAAGCGCGGCAGGGGCCCGGGCTCGCAGGAGACCTTGAGACCCTTCTTGCGCGCGAGGGGGAGCACGGTCGCGACGGCATCCCGCATGACCTGCGCCGCGTCGACCTCGGAGAGCACGAGGCGCACCCGGCCGGCCTCGATCTTGGAGATGTCGAGGATGGAGGTGATGAGCTGGAGGAGGTTCTCGCCCTTCTCCATGATGATGCCGAGGTACTCGCGCTGCTCGGAGGTGAGCGGACCGCCCAGGCCCTCGAGCATCATCTCGGAGTACCCGATGACGCTCGTGAGCGGCGTGCGCAGCTCGTGGCTCATGGTGGCGAGGAAGTTCGACTTGAGCCGGTCGAGCTCCTTCAATTTGGCGTAGCTCTCCTCGAGCTGGCGGTTCTTGTCGGCGAGCTCGCGGTAGCTCTCCGTGACGGCCTCGATGTGGAGCTTCGCGGCGATGAGGTTCTTGTGGCCCGTGAAGACCATCACGTCGACGAGATCCATGAAGTGCCGCAGGATCTTCTCGGCGGTGGGGACGCCGACGCGCCGGATCTTCTGCTGGTAGCTCCCGGCGAGGGTCGCGTCGAAGTCGGTCGAGATGCGGCGGAGCGTCACCGGCAGCTCGTGGAGGTCCTCCGGCACGAAGGGGCCGAAGACCACGCGACCCATGACGTCGCCCTCGTAGAGGATGGGCTGGGCCACGTAGCGGCAGCCGGAGAAGCACTCGAAGGTGCGCGGGGCCGGCTCCTCCGGCAGGTGGTCGGACTTCACGCGCCCGACCGTGGCGATGCACTGCTCGCGGCCCGACGGCTTCGTCCAGATGTAGCCGCAGAAGTCCGCGTTCCCGACCTTCACGTCCACGAGCTTGTTGCCGTTGTCGTCGAAGACCTTGAGGCCGACGCGGTACAGCTCCGCGAAAGACTGGCACACCTCGGAGAACGATCGCAGATCGAGGAGATCCACGAGCGGCAGGTGCTGCTGGAGGAAGGAAGCCGGCAGGCTCATCGGCTCGGCGCTCCCCCGGGCGACGCGGGGATGGCCAGCCTCGTCCCCGCCAGATCGACGTGTGAGAAGATCTTCCCGAGGAACTCCCGCTCCGTGATGGACCACTTCGCTTCGAGCCCGAACTGGCGGTCGAGGCTCATGTAGCAGAGCTGCAAGAGCGCGTAGAGCGTCTCGACCACACCCTCGCCGCGGATGGCGACGGCCGGGATGATGGGCGGCTGGATGACGCGGCGGAGGTCCCCCATCTCCTCCTCGCGCCTCGCGTCATCGAGGTCGCGCTTGTTCATCTGGATGACGATGGGCAGGCTCCGGTAGTCGAGCCCGTTCGCCTCCAGGTTCTTCAGCATGTTGTTCCAGTAGGCGAGCGTCGAGGGCGCCTCGCTGCGCCTCGAGTCGGCCACGAAGGCCACCGCGTCCGTGCCCTGGAGCACGATCCGGCGCGTCGACTCGTGCATCACCTGGCCCGGGACCGTGTACAGCTTCAGCTTCACCTTCACGCCCGCCTGCGTGCGGAAGAAGACGGGCATCATGTCGAAGAAGAGGGTGCGGTCGTCCTTGGTGTCGAGCGTCATGAGCCGCCCGCGCACCTTGGGATCGATCTTCTGGAAGAGCGACGAGAGGTTGGTCGTCTTCCCGGAGAGCGCGGGGCCGTAATAGACGACCTTGACGGCGATCTCGCGCGTGTCGGCGTTGAACTGGACCATGTCGAGGCGGCGCCCCCGGGGACCCGCGGGGCTACTCTACCCGATCGGCCGCCTGCGGTCGTGCCACGCCACCATTCCCACGGGCGCGTGACGCCGTGCAAGGGGGCGTGACCCTGATTGGTTCCTCTACACCGCTTCGATTACACCGCGCTCCGGATGCGGGCGGAGGAGCACTGCGGAGCGGCTCGACCCACCTCGCCGGCCCGACGCCGCCCGCCTCGAGCGAGGCCGTGGCGAGCTCGGCTTCGGGGGAGGCCGCGACCGGCGGCGCGGTCACGACCCGGGCGTCCGCTCCCACCAGCGCCGGGCCTCGGCGATGGAGCGCAACAGGGGGCAGCGCGGCAGCGTCGCGAGGAAGGCGCGGCCGTATCCCTTCGTGACGAGGCGGCGGTCGAGGATGGCGACGAGCCCGCGGTCCTCGCGGGTGCGCACGAGCCGGCCGAACCCCTGGCGGAGCGCCAGCGCCGCCGCCGGGACCTGGAGCTCCGAGAAGGCGTCCCGGCCGTCCGCCTCGAGGGCCCTCAGGCGCGCCGCCACCACGGGATCGGTGGGAGGCGCGAAGGGCAGCCGGTCGATGACCACGAGCGAGAGCGCCTCCCCGGGTACGTCCACCCCCTCCCAGAAGCTCGCGGTGGCGAAGAGCACGGAGGGCTCCTCGCGGAAGAGCTCGAGGAGCTTCGCCTTCGGCCGCTCGCCCTGGAGCAGGATGCGGTAGGGGAGGTCCCGGGAGGCGCGGTGGAGCGCCTGCATGTTGCGCGTGGACGTGCACAGGACGAACGCGCGGCCGCCGGTGATGGCCGTGAGCTCCCGCACCGCCCGCGCCGCCGCCAGGACGAAGTCCGGCGCGTTGGGCTCGGGCAGCGCCTCCGGCGAGACGAGGGCCGCCTGGCGGCCGTAGTCGAACGGGCCGGGGTATCGCGCCTCCATCACGTCGAACTCGGGCGCGAGGCCCACCTGCCTGCGGAAGTAGTCGAAGCGCCCCTGGGCCGCGAGCGTGGCGCTCGTGAAGACGACCGTGTCGGTGCGGCGGTAGAGCCGGGCCTGGAGCTCCTCGGCGACGTCGATGGGCGCCGCGCGCAGGAACACGCCGCGCCCCCGCACCTCGCCGAAGTAGACCCGCGACGGCTCCTTCATGGCCGTCACCGCGGCGAGCTCCACCCGCAGCTCTCCGGCGCGGCGGGCCACCTGCGAGAGCGCGGGAGAGGGCGCGTCCG
>DATDDC010000333.1:0-1507 GCA_036523995.1 Anaeromyxobacter sp. | reverse complement strand
CACCGCGTCCGCCGCCGCCGCGGCCCGCGATCCGTTCGACGGCGTGGTGGGGACGAGCCCGGCGATACGCGAGGCCGTCGCGCGCGCGCGGCTCCTCGCGCCGGCCCGCGCGCCGATCCTGCTCCTGGGCGAGACGGGCGTCGGCAAGGAGCTCTTCGCGCGGGGGCTGCACGCCGCGGGGAACGAGGGACGGGGACCCTTCGTCGCGCTCAACTGCGCCGGGCTGTCGCGCGATCTCCTCGCCAGCGAGCTGTTCGGGTACGCCGACGGTGCCTTCACGGGCGCTCGCCGGGGCGGCGCCGCGGGGAAGATCGAGGCCGCGCAGGGCGGCACGCTGTTCCTCGACGAGATCGGCGAGATGCCGCTCGATCTGCAGGGGCATCTCCTCCGCGCGCTCGAGCAGGGAGAGATCTATCGCGTGGGAGAGACGCAGCCCCGCAAGGTGCAGTTCCGGCTCATCTCCGCGACGAACCGCGAGCTCCGCGACGAGGTGGCGGCGGGGCGGTTCCGCATGGATCTCTACTATCGGGTGGCGGTGACGAGCGTGCGGATCCCGGCGCTCCGGGATCGCCCCCAGGACATCGAGCCGCTCGCCGAGCACTACCTCCGGCTCTTCGCGGAGCAGCGGCGCGCGGGGCCGCAGGCCCTCTCTCCCGAGGCCCGCGCCGCGCTCAGGGCATACCGCTGGCCGGGCAACGTCCGGGAGCTGCGCAACGTCATGGAGTCGATCGGCCTCGTGACCATGGACGAGGTGGTCGCCTGGTCGGATCTGCCGGAGGAGATCCGCGCGACCGGAGCTCCGCCGCCCGAGGGTCGCGCCGAGCCGCTCTCCGCCGCGGGCCACGGCGACCTGCGCGGCGCCGAGGCGGAGGCGATCCGGACCGCCGTCCGCGGCGAGGCGGGCAACCTCACGCGCGCGGCGCGGAGGCTCGGGATCGCGAAGAGCACCCTCTACGCGAAGATCCGCGCGCTCGGCCTGTCCGACGAGGTGCTGTCGGTGCGCGGCGGCACGCGCGGGCCGCGCGGGGGTCCGTGAGTCACCGCGCTCGCCGGAGCACGCTCACGCAGTTCGTCACCCCGGAGCCCCCGATGTTGAACGCGACGCCGATCTCCGGAGCCTTCCGCGCCGGCGCCGCGCCGATGGGCTCCCCCAGGAGCTGCTTGTAGACGAGCGCGTGCATGGACACGCCGGTCGCGCCGACCGGGTGTCCCTTCGCCTTGAGGCCGCCCGAGAGGTTCACCGGGCAGCGGTCCTCGCGCGTGAAGCGGCCTTCCAGGTACTCGAAGCCGGCCCGGCCGTCGCGCGAGAGGCCGAGCGCCTCGGTGCAGAGGAGCTGCGCGATGCTGAAGCAGTCGTGCACCTCGGCGAGGTCGACGTCGCCCACCGCGATCCGCGCCTCCGCGAAGGCGCGGCGCACCGCCTCCTTGCCGGCGGACAGCTCGTGCAGGCTTCCTCTGGCCGAGATGGGGAGGCGCTCGTTCACGTGCCCGATCCCCGCGATCTCGA
>DATDDC010000332.1:0-3504 GCA_036523995.1 Anaeromyxobacter sp. | reverse complement strand
GCGGACAACCAGCCGAAGCTGCTCCTCACCGTCGCGATCGGGCGCCAGGGGTTCTACGTCGCGGGTGCGGGCGGCGTCCTCGGCGCGGATGCGCCGTCGCCCAAGGGCGACCGGCCGCCGACGATCCCGCTGCGGGAGGGGAAGTACGACTACGCCTCGCTGTCCGCGCAGATGAAGAAGATCAAGGAGCAGTTCCCGAACGAGACGGCGGTGATCCTGTCCGCGGATCCGGACGTCGTGTACGACGTGCTGATCCAGACGATGGACGCGTGCCGCGAGATCAGCGTGACGACCGCCGACGGGAAGAGCGAGCGCAAGCCGCTCTTCTTCGACGTATCGCTCTCGCTCATCGGGTGAGCCGATGTCGAACGCCCCGGCCCAAGCCTCCCCGAAGCAGCTCCAGCGCGAGAAGGAGGCGCGGAATTACCGCCGCGCGCGACGCAAGGCGCGCGAGGCGGCCGGCGAGATCAAGGAGCTGAACATCGTCGCGATGATGGACATGATGACCATCATCCTCGTGTTCCTCCTCAAGTCGTACCAGGCCTCCGCCATCAACGTGAACATGAACGAGCAGCTCACCATCCCGCAGTCCACGACCCAGCTCCACCCGCAGGAGAACATCACCGTCACCGTCTCCACCAAGGAGGTGGCGGTGAACGAACGCTCGGTCGTGCCCGTGCAGGGCGGCGTCATCCCCGCCTCCGCCAAGGAGGGCGGGCGCGCCGACGCCTTCTACGTGGGCGCCATCTACGACGCCCTCAAGAAGGAAGTCGAGAAGCAGAAGACCATCGCCCGCTACAACAAGGACGCGCCGTTCACGGGCCGCGTCAACGTCGTCGCCGACAGGAAGATCCCGTACCGGACGCTCATGGAGATCCTGTACACCGCCGGCCAGGCGGAGCTCGGCGAGTACAAGTTCATGGTGCTGAAGAGCGAGTGATCGGCGGAGCGGCGCGCGAGGAGTCCGCGCGAGGAGTCCGCTCCGGCATTCTCGCGGACAGGGCCGCGGGAGGAGCCGCCCCACGGATCGCCTCGAACGGCACGGCCGCACGAACGCGGCGCGGCGGGCTCGCCCGCTCCTGCTCGCGGTCGTGGCCGTCTGCGCGCGTCCCTCGCCGCCCCTACGCGCCCGGCGGCTCCTCCACGAGCGCCCCGGGCGCGCGCTCGCGGCGCGTGGCGCACTCCGTGCACAGGACCGCGTAGGGCAGGGCGGCGAGGCGCCGGGGATCGATGTCCTGGCCGCAGTCGCGGCAGATGCCGTACTCGCCCGCGTCGATGCGCTGGATGGCCGCGTCGATCTGCTGGATCTCGCGGCGCTGCGTCTCGCCGAGGCGCGACAGCGTGAACGCCTCGTGCTCGGTCTGGGCGCCTTCCTCGAACTCCGGATCCCGCTCCGCCGAGCGCAGCGCGTCGAGCTCGGCATCGGCGCGGCGCGCGGTCTCGAGGATGACGCTGCGGCGGCGCTGCAGCTCGGTCCGGAGCGTCTCGGGGTTCATGTCGCGCACGTTGCGATCCTTTCCGCGGAGCGGTATTGGACCGGGTCCGCCCCGGCCGCGTGGGAATGTGCGCACCCCATTGCGGAGCGGCCAGGTCGTCGGGGTTCCAGGAAAACGGTAAGCGCTCGACTGCCCGGGCGCCACCCCTCTTGGGCGGGACCGGGAAGGTATCCAAGTGGAACCGCACGTCACGGTCATCGGGGGCGGCCTCGCCGGAAGCGAGGCGGCCTGGCGCCTGGCCGAGGGCGGCGCGACCGTCGATCTCTGGGAGATGAAGCCGCAGCGGCGCTCGCCCGCGCACGTGCAGGACGGGCTCGCCGAGCTCGTCTGCTCGAACTCGCTGCGCTCCGACGATCCCAGGAACGCCGTCGGCCTCCTGCACGAGGAGCTGCGGCGCCTCGGCAGCGTCGTCCTGCGCTGCGCGGACGAGACGCGCGTCCCGGCGGGGGACGCGCTCGCGGTCGATCGCGACCACTTCAGCCGGGCGGTGACGGCGCGCCTGGAGGCGCACCCGCTCGTGCGCCTGTTGCGGCAAGAGGCCACGGCCCTGCCCGGGCCCGAAGGCCTCGCCCTCGTGGCGACGGGGCCGCTCACGAGCGACGCCCTGGCCGCGGAGCTCGCCTCGCTCGCCGGCGGCCGGCTCCACTTCTACGACGCCATCGCTCCCATCGTCGCCGCGGACTCCGTCGACCGCTCCGTCGCGTACGCGCTCTCGCGCTACGGGAAGGGCGGGGGCGACGACTACCTGAACCTGCCCTTCGACGAGCCGCGCTACCGCGCCTTCGTGGCGGCGCTCCTCGCGGGCGAGAAGGTCCCGCCCCACGACTTCGAGGAGCCGCGCTACTTCGAGGGCTGCCTGCCCATCGAGGTCATGGCGGAGCGCGGCCCGGACGTCCTCGCCTACGGGCCCATGAAGCCGGTCGGCCTCGAGGACCCGCGCACCGGGCGCCGGCCGTTCGCGGTCGTCCAGCTCCGGCGCGAGGACGTCGCCGGCACCGCCTTCAACATGGTCGGCTTCCAGACCCGGCTCACCTGGACCGAGCAGAGGCGGATCTTCCGCGAGCACGTCCCCGGCCTCGCCAACGCCGAGTTCCTGCGGCTCGGGCAGATCCACCGGAACACCTTCCTCGAGGCGCCGCGGGTGCTCGCCCCGGACCTCTCGGTGCGAGAGAGGCCGCACCTCTTCCTCGCCGGGCAGATCACCGGCGTGGAGGGCTACGTCGAGTCCGCCGCCTGCGGCCACCTCGCCGCGCGCGCCATCCTCGACCGGCTGGCCGGCCGCGCCTTCCGGCCGCCGCCCCCGGGCACCGCGCTCGGAGCCCTGCATCGTCATCTCACCGGGGAGGCCCATCCTCCGGGGTACGATTACCAGCCGACGAACGTGGTGTTCGCGCTCTTCCCGCCGCTTCCCGGGAGGCACCGCGGCAAGGCGGCGCGCAAGGAGGCCTACGTCGAGCGCGCGCGAAAGGAGCTCGAGTCGTGGATCGATCCGCAGCCGCAGCGCTCCTCGGCCTGATCGCCGCCGCCGGCTGCTCCGGCGCGAAGGAGCCGCCGCCGGGCCTGGGCAGGCCCGTGGTGAGCGGTCCCGTCCGCGCCCTCGCCGCCTCGCCCGACGGCGCCTGGCTCGCGTTCCTCGACGGCTGCCGGGGGGCGAAGTCCTCCGTCCTGCCCCCGCAGACGGCGAGCTGCGCGCTCCGCGTGGTGCCCGCGGCCGGCGGCGAGGCGAGGCGCGTGGCGGAGGCCGTGACCACGCTTCCGCACGGGATCGCCTGGAGCAAGGACGGCGCGCTCGCCGCGCTCGCGGCGTACGACTACGCCTCCGCCACCGGCACGCTCGTCCTGTGGCGAGGAGGCGAGGCCCGGACGCTCGCGCCGGCGGTCGGCTTCCACGGCTTCGGGCCGAACGGCGAGCTCGGGTTCGTCTCGGGGGGACGGCTCTCGGTGCTCCTCCCCGGCGAGGAGGCTCCGCGCGACGTGAAGGGCGCGGATCGGATCGCGAGCTTCGAGC
>DATDDC010000331.1:0-1870 GCA_036523995.1 Anaeromyxobacter sp. | reverse complement strand
GAGATCAACCTGCCGTTCATCACGGCCGATGCGACCGGGCCCAAGCACCTCGTGCTCACCCTGACGCGCGCCAAGCTCGAGTCGCTCGTCGCCGATCTCGTGGAGCGGACGCTCGGTCCCTGCCGCCAGGCGATGCAGG
This sequence comes from Anaeromyxobacter sp., assembly GCA_036523995.1. Taxonomy (GTDB): domain Bacteria; phylum Myxococcota; class Myxococcia; order Myxococcales; family Anaeromyxobacteraceae; genus Anaeromyxobacter. The sequence continues at coordinate 1,731 of DATDDC010000331.1, read as the reverse complement.
ACGCGGGGCTGACGGCGCAGCAGATCGACACGGTCATCCTGGTCGGCGGCATGACGCGCATGCCGAAGGTCCAGGAGATCGTCCGGCGCTTCTTCGGCAAGGAGCCGCACAAGGGCGTGAACCCGGACGAGGTCGTCGCGGTGGGCGCGGCCATCCAGGGCGGCGTGATGAAGGGCGAGGTGAAGGACGTCCTCCTCCTCGACGTCTCGCCGCTCTCGCTCGGCGTCGAGACCGCCGGCGGCGTGTTCACGAAGATCATCGAGAAGAACACCACCGTCCCCTGCAAGAAGTCGCAGGTGTTCTCGACCGCGGTCGACAACCAGCCGCTCGTGTCCGTCCACGTGCTGCAGGGCGAGCGCGAGATGGCGGCCGACGACAAGACCCTGGGCCGCTTCGAGCTCGTGGGCATCCCCCCGGCGCCGCGCGGCGTGCCGCAGATCGAGGTCACCTTCGACATCGACGCGAACGGCATCGTGCACGTGTCGGCGAAGGACCTCGGCACCGGCAAGCAGCAGCAGATCCGCATCACCGCCTCCTCCGGCCTCAGCGAGGAGGAGATCCAGCGGATGGTGAAGGACGCGGAGGCGAACAAGGCCGGCGACGCCAGGAAGAAGGAGCTCGCCGACCTCAAGAACACGGCCGAGGGGCTCATCTACACGACGGAGAAGAGCCTCGAGGAGTACTCGAGCGCGCTCAAGGCCGAGGACCTCGCCGAGATCCAGGCCGACCTCGAGGCCCTGAAGGCCGTCCTCCCGGGGACAGATCCCAGGGCGATCAAGGAGTCGCTCACCCGCCTGGAGGGGAGCGCCTACCGGATCGCCGACGCCATCTACGCGCAGCAGGGCGGGACCGGAGGGTAGCGGGCGGACAGCCCGCGAATTGTCACGCCTGTTCCGTGCGTTATATTCCGCACGGCCCATCGGGCTCGGCGCGGAAGGGCGCGAAAACACGTGGAAAAGCGCGACTACTATCAGGTCCTGGGCGTCGACCGGGCGGCCGACGAGCAGGCCATCAAGACCGCCTACCGCAGGCTCGCGCACAAGCTGCACCCCGACAAGAATCCGGGCGACAAGAAGGCCGAGGACGCCTTCAAGGAGGCGAGCGAGGCCTACGAGGTCCTCTCGGATCCCGAGAAGCGCGCCCGCTACGACCGCTTCGGCCACACGAACGGCCAGGGCTTCCCGGACTTCGGCTTCGGCGGCGGCGCCGCCTCCATCAACGACATCTTCGGAGACATCTTCGGCGAGATGTTCGGCGGCGGGGGCCGGCAGCGGCGCGCCCGCAGCCGGGGCCAGGACCTGCGCTACCACCTCGAGATCTCGTTCGAGGAGGCGGCGTTCGGGACGACCGCGCGCATCACCATCCCCCGCGCCAAGCCCTGCGGCTCGTGCCGCGGCACCGGGGCGAAGGCGGGCACGAGCGCGCGCACCTGTCCCACCTGCGGCGGCACCGGCGAGATCCGGCTCACCCAGGGCTTCTTCTCCATCGCGCGCACCTGCCACCACTGCCAGGGGGCGGGCCGCGTCATCGTCGATCGCTGCCCGGACTGCGGCGGCGCGGGCGCGAGGCGCGAGGAGGCGGTGGTCGAGGTGAAGGTCCCGCCGGGCGTCGACACCGGCACGCGCCTCAAGCTCGGAGGCGAGGGCGAGAGCGCGCCGGCCTCGGGCGGCACGCCCGGGGACCTGTACGTCGTGGTGCAGGTGCGCGAGCACTCCGTCTTCCGCCGCGAGG
>DATDDC010000330.1:0-1697 GCA_036523995.1 Anaeromyxobacter sp. | reverse complement strand
CATCGTGGGGCGCTCGGGCGCCATCCAGGACGTGCTCGACCGGGTGGTGCGCGTCGCGCCGACCGACGCGACCGTCCTCATCAGCGGCGAATCCGGCACGGGCAAGGAGCTCGTCGCGCGCGCCCTCCACGTCGCGAGCCGGCGCGGCGACAAGCCGTTCGTCCCCGTGAACTGCGCCGCCATCACGGAGACGCTGCTCGAGTCCGAGCTCTTCGGCCACGCCAAGGGCGCCTTCACCGGCGCCTCCCGCGCGCGCCGCGGCCTCTTCGAGGAGGCGAACGGCGGCACGCTCTTCATCGACGAGATCGGCGAGACCTCGCCCGGGTTCCAGGCGAAGCTCCTGCGCGCGCTCCAGGAGGGCGAGATCCGGCGCGTGGGCGAGTCCTCGCCGGTCCAGGTGGACGTGCGCGTCATCGCCGCGACGAACCAGGACCTCCGGCGCGCCATCGCCGAGCGCCGCTTCCGCGAGGACCTCTTCTACCGGCTGGCGGTGGTCCCCCTGCGCATCCCGCCGCTCCGGGAGCGCCGCGAGGACGTGCCGCTCCTCGCCGCGCACTTCCTCCAGCGCTTCGTGCGCCGCACCGGCGCCGAGAAGAGCCTCGCGCCGGAGGCGGTGGCCCGCCTCCTCGAGCACGATTGGCCGGGGAACGTGCGCGAGCTCGAGAACATCATCGAGCAGGCCGCGGCGCTCTCGCCGGGGACGCTCATCCACGCGGAGGACATCCACCTCGAGGCGCACGCGGCGGGCGCCGGCGCCGGCCACGAGGCGCACCGGACGCTCGCGGCGGCCGTGGAGGACGCCGAGCGGCGCACCATCGAGGCGGCGGTGGCCCGCTGCGGCGGCGATCTCGCCCGCGTCGCGCGCGAGCTCGGCGTCTCCTCGACGACGCTCTGGCGCAAGATGAAGCGGCTCGGCATCGAGCCGCGCTCGGGCGCGGAGTGAGGGGCGGCCTTTCAGCTCTGAAATGCCCCTTTCAGATCTGAAATGTGGGCCCTGCGCGCCGGTGACCGCCCCGGCCCTGCCCGAGCACAAGTTGCCGTCATTGCTCGGGAGCCGAAGGCGGTAGAACGCCCCATTCTATGGCACCGGCGTTGCTAATAGAACGCACAGAAGTGCAAAGCCGCTTGGTTGAAGTAGGTCCCCCCCCGCCACTTCAGCTGCGCTTTGCACTTCGTTTTTTTTCTGCCATGGCGTCGTCGTTTCTCATCGTCGACGAAGACCGGAACTTCCGAGAGGCCCTCGCCATCGCGCTTCGCCTGGACGGCCACGACGCCGCCGTGGCGTCGAGCTCCGACGAGGCCCGCGCCCTGATCGCGGCGCGCCGGTTCACCTGCTGCGCCGTGGACGCTCACCTCGCGGGAGCCGACGCCGTCCTGGAGGCGGCCGCCGCCGCGGGCGCCGCCGCCGTCGCGACGGGTCCCTACCCGGAGCTGCTCGCGGCTGCCGCCGCGCGCCACCCGCACGCCGCCATGCTCGCGAAGCCGTTCCGGGCGGCCGATCTGGAGCGCGCCCTCCATGCCCCGGCGCGCGCGGCGGGCTAGAGCGGCGATCGGCCGAGCGCCCTCCTCGAACGATTTCGATTCCCTCACGTCGGATTCACCCTCAGGCAAGCCCCAGCGATTCCGATCCGTCGCGCGGTCCACCTGTTCGGGTCTCCAAGCAGCCTGGGGCGGCGCCCGCCGCGCCTGGACCGCTC
>DATDDC010000329.1:0-5456 GCA_036523995.1 Anaeromyxobacter sp. | reverse complement strand
CTCCTTCCACACCAGCTCCACGTCTTTCCTTTCCGTCGCGGTGGCGCCGATGGAGACGCGGATCATCTGCTTCCCCTTGAGCAGCGCCGGCGTCACGTACGCGCGCCCCGAGCCGTTCACGCGCGCGGCGATGGAGAGGTTGTGCGAGGCGAGCCGCGCCTCGTCCCGTTCGCCGGAGGCGAGGTGGCGGATGCACACGGTCTGGAGCGGCACGGGGGCGAGCCGCTCCCAGCCCGGCGTGCGGTCGACCTCGTCGGCGAGCCACCTCGCGTTGGCGAGGTCGCGCCGGATGCGCGCCTGCATGGCCGACACGCCCTCGTCCACGATGTGGAACCAGGCCTTGAGGGCGCGGAAGCGGCGCCCGAGGGGGATGCCCCAGTCCCGGAAGTTCGTCACCCGGCCGTCGTGCGCCGTGCGGAGGTACGACGGGTCCGTGCTCATGACGCGCACGAGGTGCTCGGGATCGCGCACGTAGAACGCGCTGAAGTCGAAGCCGATCCCCATCCACTTGTGCGGGTTGAAGAGGAGCGAGTCCGCCCGCTCCACGCCCTGCCACATGGACCGGCACTCCGGGAGCACCATGGCGGTGCCCGCGAGCGCCGCGTCCACGTGGAGCCACGCGCCGTGGCGCGCCGCGAGCTCGGCCATGGCGGCGACCGGGTCGAGCGCGGTGCTCCCGGTCGTGCCGGTCGTGGCGACGACCGCGCAGGGCCGGAGCCCGCGCGCGACGTCCTCCGCCAGGGCGCGCTCGAGCAGGTCGGGCCGCAGCGCGTGCGCGTCGTCCGTTCCGACGAGCCGCACGTGGTCGTGGCCGAACCCGGCGAGGAGCGCGGCCTTGTGCACGGAGGAGTGCGCCTGGTCCGAGGCGTAGACGGTCATGGGCGCCTCGCGACCCTGGAGCCCCTTGCCGCCCTGCGAGAACCGGCTCGTCCGCTCGCGCGCGCAGAGGAGCGCGGTGAGCGTGCCGACCGACGCGGTGTCCTGCACCACGCCCGAGAAGGCCTCCGGCAGCCCCACCATCTGGCGCAGCCAGTCGAGCGCCACCTGCTCGATCTCGGTCGCGGCGGGCGAGGTCTGCCAGCTCATCCCCTGCACGCCGAGGCCGGCCGCGGCCATGTCGCCGAGGATGGAGGCGAGGCTCGTGTTCGAGGGGAAGTAGGCGAAGAACGCGGGGTGGTTCCAGTGCGTGATCCCCGGGAGGATCCCGTCGAGCGCGGCGAGCGCCTCGCCCACCTTTCCGCCCTCGGCGGGCGGCGCCGCGGGGAAGCGGGCCCGCACGGCGCCCGGCTCGATTCGGCTCATGACGGGGAGCCGGCCCATGCGCTCGCGGTAGTCGGCGATCCAGTCGACGAGGGCGTGCGCGTGGCGCCGGAAGTCGCTCGTGTCCATGGCCGGGCAGTCTAGCGCCACGGGGGCCGCCGGCGCGACGCGCATCGGCGCGACGGCGCCGGCCCGCGGGGCGCGGCGCTAGGCGGCGGAGCCGGTGGAGCCATCGGCCCGCTGGAGAGGCTTTCCCGCGCCGTCCCGCTCCGGAGGCTCCTGGAACGCGAGCCGCTCGATCACTTCCTTGAGCTCGTCCAGCTCGACCGGCTTCACGAGGTGCCGATCGATCCCCGCCTCGACGGCCCGGCGGCGATCGTCCTCCTGCCCGTAGCCGGTCACGGCCACGAGCCCGATCATCTCGTGCGGCAGCCGGGCGCGGATCTCGCGCGCCAGGTCGTATCCGCTGCGCCCGGGCAGCCCGATGTCGAGGAGCGCCACGTCGGGCGGGCTCTCCAGGCAGGCCCGTATCCCCTCGTCGGCGTCGCGTGCCACGCGCACCGAGTACCCGAGCAGCTCCAGGGCATCGGCCATCGTCGCGGCGACGTCGGGGTGGTCCTCCACGACGAGGACGCGGAGCCGCATGTCGCCTTCCGTCCGCCGCGAGAGCCGCGGCGGCACCACGTGAGCCACGCCCGGCGCGAGCGGGAGCCGGGCCACCAGCTCGGCGCCCGAGCCGCTCGCGAAGCTCCGCGCCTCCACCTCGCCGCCGTGCGCCTCCACCACGCGGCGGGCCAGGGCGAGCCCGAGGCCGACCCCCGCCTCGCCGCCCTGGGAGTGGGTGCCGTGAATGAAGGGCTCGAAGATGCGGTGGAGCAGCTCCTCGGGGATCTCCATCTCCGGTGCGCCGACCCGGATCACGGCGGCGCCCTCCTCGACCGCGACGACGGCCGACACGGTCCCGCCCGGCCCGGTGTGCCGGATGGCGTTCTGCAGGAGGTTCGAGAGCACCTGCTCCATGCGCGAGCGATCCGACTCCACCACCGCCCGCGGATCGGCGCGCACCGCGATGCGCTGCGACTTCGCCTCGGCGGCGGCGCGGGTCTGCTCCACGGCTCGCCCCAGGGCGCCGGCGAGGTCGAACCGCTCGAGGCGCAGCCCCAGGGCGCCGTGGCGGATGCGCGACAGGTCGAGCAGGTGGTCGACGAGGCTGCGCAGGTGGCGCAGCTCGCGGCACATCACGCCGGAGCGGTGGGCCACGCGCTCGTCCTGCGCCTCGCGATCGAGGAGCTGCGCCGCCATGTCCACGGCGGCGAGCGGGTTCCGCAGCTCGTGGCCGAGGGTGGCGAGGAGCTCGTCCTTGCGCCGGTCCGCCTCCTCCAGCGCGGCGGCCTTGGCCGCGAGCGCCTCCTTGGCCTGGGACAGCTCCCGGTTGCGCCGCCGGATCTCCTCCGCCTGGGCGCGGAGCTCCTCGCTCTGGCCGCGGATGGCCTCGCCCTGCGCCTGGAGCGCCTCGTTCTGCGCCTGGAGGCGGTCGTTCGACTCGCGGAGCTGGTGGGCCAGGCCGGCGAGGCGGCGGTGCGAGACGGCGTTCTGGAGCGCGATGGCGAGCTGGCCCGCGGCGCGCTCGGCGAACGCGGCCGCGTCCGGGGCGAGCTCCCCGATGCTCCCGAGGAGGAGGACGCCCACCTCCTCCCTGCGGCTGCAGAGCGGCAGCACGAGTACGCTGCGCGGCCTCACGTCGCCGAACCCCACGCCGAGGGCGAAGGGCAGGTCCGCGGGGACCGGCTCGAGCGACAGGGGCTTGCAGGTGAGGAGGGCGTCGGCGACGAGGCCGGAGCGGGGAAGGACCTCCGAGGACCCCTCGACCGCGTGGCCGGCGGTCCGGCGCAGCTCGTTCCCTTCCACCAGGTAGACCCCGCCCAGGTTCGCGCCCGTGAACGCCACGATCTCCCGGAGCGCCGCCGCGGCGGTGGCCGAGGGATCGATGGGCGTCGTGAGCGCCGCGCCCAGCCGGCCCTCCGCGCCCCAGCGCTCCTCGCGCCGGCGCAGGGCCTCCGCCATGCGGCCGAAGGCGAGGCCGAGCCGCTGCAGCTCTCCCGTGGGCTCGGTATCGCGGACGAGCGAGACCGCGGGCGCGTAGTCGCCGCGCTCGAGGGCGCCGGCCGCGCGCACCAGCGCGAGGGCCGGTCGACGGACGGCGCGGGTGGTGAGGACGGCGGTGACCGCGAGCGCGAACGCCACGAGGATGGCGGCGAGGACGAGCGCCCGGCCCACGTCGGCCTGGAGCTCGGCGGTGCGGGCGCGGGCGAAGAGCTGGAGCCGGGTCTGGATGGCCTCGAACCCCCGGAACCGCTCCAGGACCGCGTCGCGGCTCTCGGCGAGCCGCTGCTCGGCCCGGGCGATCTCCGCCGGCTTCGCCCTCTGGTCCACGAGGTCGAGGAAGGCGTCGGTCCGCGCGGAGTGGACCTGGACGGCGCGGAGGAGCGAATCGACGGCGGCGCGGCTCTCGGGCTCCAGCTCGAAGCGGCGCAGCCTCTCCATGAGCACCTGGACGCGGCCGTAGAAGCGGGCGGAGTCGGCGCGGAACCTCGCATCCCGTGTGCTCGCGAAGCTGCGCACCGCGAGGGCGCGGTAGAGCACCGTTCGCTCCAGATCGCTGGCGGCGACCGACGGCGGATCGATGGCCTCGGAGATCTCCTGCCTCAGCGTCCGGATGCGCGCGAACCCGCGCAGCGCGACGCCGACCTCCGCAGCGAGCAGCACGAGGACGAAGGCGAACCCGACGTAGATCCGCCTGCTGATGCTGGAGTTCCCCAGCTCGGCCGACGCGGGCCTCATGCGTTGGCCAACCCGTGCCGAGGAGCGGCTATTTCGGTGTCCATCCGGCAGCCCGGATTTGCGGCGCGCGGACCGCCAGGCGCTCCCCGCCTCCCGGCCGGAGCGTCCCGCCTCCGGAGCCGGCGCCTCCCTGCACGCGCGCTCGGCTCGCCCCCGCCGCCCCAAGAGCGCCGGACGGGCGAGCGGCGCCCGTGGCATCCTTCGGCTTCCCCGGAGGCTCCATGGTCCTCGCAGCGCTCCTCGCCCTCGCCGCGTCGGCGTCCGCCTCTCCCTCGCCCGCCGCGCGGTACGACTTCCTGTCGGGCGGGCGCGTCGCCGGCGCCCTCCTCCGCACCGAGCAGCCGGGCCGTTCGGTGAAGGTGGAGTTCGCGTTCACCGAGAACGGCCGCGGGCCGAAGCTCGTCGAGACGGTGCGGCTCGACGCGGCCGGCCGCGTGTCGCTGCACGAGGTCCAGGGCACTGCCACCTTCGGCGCCCGGGTGGACGAGCGCTTCGCGCGCGACGTGAAGCCCTTCGTGGACGCGCCGTCCATCCGGATGCCGTCCGCGGGCGCGAAGACGGCGGCGGTGGCGCGGTAGCAGCCGGGGGAAGCGGGTGGGCACCGCGCGAAAGCTCCTCCTCGGCGCCGCGACGGCCTGGCCGCTCGTCTACCTCGCCGTCTTCACGAGGACGCTCCTCGAGGTGGCGCTCTCCGGGTTCACGCCTCCGCCGGAGCTGGTGGACGGGTCCCTCCTCCTCGTCGCCGCGCAGCTCGCCGTGCACCTCGGGACGCTGATCCTCATCGTGACGCTCGGCGCCTGGTACGTGAAGGACTCGTTCCGCTCGCCTCACGTCCCGGAGAACCGGCGCGTCGTGTGGGTGGTCCTGAACGTCGTGGGCGGGTTCCTCGCGCAGATCCCGTACTGGTACCTGTTCGTCTGGCGGGAGCCGGAGCCGCTCCCGACCACGGTGGTGAAGCCCGGCGCGCCGGCGAAGTGACCTCCGCGGCCGGCCGGCGCGGCCGCTCCGCTTCCTTGCCCCTGCGCGCCGCCGGCCGTATTCTCCCCACCGTGAAACGGGGCGACGTCATCCGCGGCGTGGTCAGCGCCGGATCGCTGGCGCTGCTCGGCGCGCACCTCTTCGTTCCGGCGGTCCTCGCCGTGGACGTGATCTCGGTCGTGCTCCTGGGCGTCGCGATCCTTCCCTGGCTCGGAGACATCTTCGAGTCCATCGACCTGCCCGGCGGCGGCGGGGTGAGGTTCCGCGAGCGCGTCAAGGCGGCCGGAGAGGTCGTGGCCGCGAGCGCCCCGCCGGAGGAGCCGAGAGCTCCCTCCTCCGCGCCCGGGGAGCCCGCGCCGCCCGCTCCCTCGCGCGCG
>DATDDC010000328.1:0-8723 GCA_036523995.1 Anaeromyxobacter sp. | reverse complement strand
CGGCTCAAGGTCGTGGAGCTGCACGTGCCATCGCTTCGCGAGCGCAGAGACGACGTCCTGCCGCTGGGCCGCGTGCTCCTCGCGGACGCGGCGCTGCGGATGAAGCGCAAGATCTCGGCCCTTGCCCCGGACGCCGCCGATCAGCTCCTGCGCTACGAGTGGCCGGGCAACGTGCGTGAGCTCGAGAACGCCATGGAGCGCGCCGTCGCGCTCGCACGCGGAAGCCGCGTGGAGCTCGAGGACCTGCCCGAGGAGATCCGCCAGGCGTTCCCCAGGCCCGTGGCCACCCGGGGGACGGTGCGGCCGCTCGACGAGGTCGAGAAGGAGTACATCCTCGCCGCGCTCGACCTGAACGGCGGAAACCAGACCCACACCGCCCAGCAGCTCCGAATCGGCTCGGCGACGCTGTACCGCAAGCTCAAGAGCTACGGCCTGATCGGCCGAAAGCGCGTGGTCCGGAAGGGCGCTTCGACGAGGGGCTGAGCCGTCTTCCTCCTTCCCGGGTCTGGCGCGCTCGCCTGCCCCGGCCACGCTGCAACGCGGGTCCGAGGCTCGCTCAGCTCACCTGCCCCTGGACGCTCCTCGGCTCCTCCTCGGGCTTCTTCGGCAGGTGGACGAGGAGCGCACCCTGCCTCGACTCGCCCGTGTCCGCAGCGCACTCCATCTCCTCCGCGCAGGCGACGAGCGCGCGAGCCATCAGCCGGTGCCTCCAGTGGTTCCACCAGCGCGAGTTGTCGATCAGCTCGAGCGCGGCGAGTCGCGCGACGCAGGCGGCGAGTCGCGTCCCGGAGTCCTGACCCGCGGAGAAGCTGCTGCTGTCGTATGCCGTCATGGCCTTCACCCTCCGGCGACCTCGCAGCGGAGCGAGAGCGTCACGATTCTGCTCGCCGTGGACATAGCGCCCGGGCGGCTGCGGCCCCCGCCATTCGTCGCGAGAATGTCGGGGCATGGCCGCGCCGCGCATCGTCGCCTCGACGAGCACGCTCCCGATGAGCGAGGCGGACGCCGCGCCGGCCCGCTACGGATCTGCCGCACGAGACCGGTTCGTCGCGTGGCAGGGCTACCGCCCTGCAGAGGACGGCGTCATGTGGAATCCGGCAAGTCCGACGAGGAGCGCGCTGGCGTTCTTGATGGCCGCGGCGGTCGCCTTCCTCGGCAGCGCGATGCTGCTGAGGCTGGGGCGCGCGTTTCCTCAGCTCACGGGCGGGGTGCCGGCGACCGGGCGGCCGGGGATGTTGCTGCTCGCCGTCGTGATCCTGCTCGTGGTGAGCGGTCTGCTCCTGGTGGCGATGGCGGGAAAGGAGTTCCTGGATCTCCGCCGGGCCTCACGCGCGGTGAGCGGGACGCGTCGCCAGCGCGATCTTCCCGGGTAGGCCTCGAATCCCGCGCCATGCCGGGCGCCCGCGCGAGCGCCGGCGTTCGAGGATTCGGGGGCCCCGTGCCTGCCCTGCCGCGTTCCCGTATCGGGGTATGGTGACCCGAGATGCCGGCGCGCGATCGATCCTCGAAGAAGGCGCGCAACGCCGTCGATGACCTGCGGGGCGCGACCCGCCTCGCGGTCGAGGCGACGAGGAGCGTGTCCGACCTGGTCGAGGCGATGCACCACAGCATCGCCGGCGGCCCGAGCATCCTGGGCCGCCCGCTCGATGGCGCCGTCCGGCTCTTCACCGGACCGATCTACGCGAGCATCCGGGACGTGACGCGGATCGTGGGCGCCGGCATCGACGCCGCCCTCGCTCGGCTCGCGCCGCTCCTCGAGGAGCGTGCGCCAGGGCTCGAGCGCGAGGCCGTGCTCGCCGTGCTGAACGGCGTGCTCGGCGACTACCTGGCCGAGAGCGGCAACCCCCTCGCCATCGAGATGCGGCTGCGCAGCAGGGGCCACCCGCTGGAGCTCGAGCGGCGGGCGCTGCGCCGGGCCTTCCCGCAGGCCAGCGGCAAGCTGCTCGTCCTGGTGCACGGCTCCTGTCTGAACGATCGGCAGTGGACTCGGCTGGGGCACGACCATGGCGCCGCGCTCGCGCGCGATCTCGGGTTCACGCCCGTCTACCTCCACTACAACAGCGGCCTGCACATCTCGGCGAACGGGCGCGCATTCGCAGCGCTGCTCGAGGCGCTCGCCGCGGCGTGGCCCGCGTCGATCGGCGAGCTGGTGATCGTCGCGCACAGCATGGGCGGGCTGGTGTCGCGCAGCGCTTGCCACTCCGGCGAGGCGGCCGCCCACGCCTGGCGACGGAAGCTGGACAAGCTGGTCTGCCTCGGCTCCCCGCACCACGGCGCACCGCTCGAGCGCGGAGGCCACTGGGTCGACCTGCTCCTCGGCATGAGCCGGTACAGCGCTCCCCTCGCGCGCCTCGGGAAGATCCGCAGCGCCGGCGTCACGGACCTGCGCTTCGGCAACGTCCTGGACGAGCACTGGGAGGGCCGTGATCGCTTCGGGCACGCCCACGACGTCCGCACGCCGCTGACGCTGCCGTCGGGCGTCCAGTGCTACGCGATCGCCGCGACGAAGGCAGCGGGCGCCGGCGGCGAGCGTCCCGGCGACGGTCTCGTCCCGCTGGAGAGCGCGCTCGGCCGGCACGCGAGGCCGGAGCTGACGCTCGAGTTCCCCGACGCGCACCAGTGGATCGGGCGAGGGATGGATCACCTCGACCTGCTCAGCCGGGCCGAGGTGTACGCGAGGATCCGGTCGTGGCTCTCCTCGCCACCGGGCCATCGGGGTCGGGCGCCTGCACGGACGTCGCCCTCCCGCGGGCGGCGAACGACCGGCCAATCCCCTGATCGGGCCCATCGCGAGCGCCGTCGAAGCCGATGAAGGCCCGGCCTCCTCGAGGCCGGGCTTTCGCTCCTTCGGGGCTGTATAAAGAGGAGAGAGCCAGCCCAACGCATCGGCCCCGATGACGCGCTGACTCCCGACCGGGAGGATGCGTGTTTCAGGCGTCGAAGCTCGACTCGGCGTTCTTCGGCAGGGTGCGCGGCGCTTCGGCGGTCCTCGAGAAGCCGTTCCGGGACGAGCTCCTCAGCGTCGAGCGCCTCGACGAGCGCGCCCGCTCGCTCGCGGCGCGGTTCACGCTGGCTCCGTCGCGACGCGCCGCCCGGAGCGTCTTTCCGCGGTTCGACGACAACGTGCGCGTCCTGCGCGAGGCGTACCGCACGCTCGCCGACGACGTGCACCGCGGCGAGTTCGTGACGTCGGCCGCGGAGTGGCTCCTCGACAACTTCCACCTCGTCGCCTCGGAGATCCGCGACGTCCGCCAGAACCTCCCGCGCGGCTACTACCGCGAGCTGCCCAAGCTCGCCGCCCGGGAGCAGGCGGGGAACGCCCGCGTGTACGCGATCGCGGTCGAGCTCATCCGCCACAGCGACAGCCGCCTCGACCGCGGCCAGCTCGTGCGCTGGCTCGACGCCTTCCAGGCGGTCGCCCCGCTCACCATCGGAGAGCTGTGGGCCTGGCCGAGCATGCTCAAGCTCGCGCTCGTCGAGAACCTCCGGCGGCTCGCGGAGGAGACGCTCGCCGCCCGCGCGGCCCGGCGCGCGGCCGATGCGTACGTGGCGCGGATCGACGCCGCGGGCAAGGGCGTGCCCCCGCTCCTGCCGCGCGCCCTCCACCCCGCCCTCGTCGTGCAGCTCCTGCAGCGCGTGCGCGAGTACGGGCCGCGGCTCGCCGCGGTCCGGAGCGGGCTCGACGCCCACCTCTCCGCGGAGCGCGCCACGGCCGAGGAGGCGATCCGCGGCGAGCACCAGCGGGAGGCCGCCGCCCAGGTCTCCGTCGCGAACGTCATCGGGAGCCTCCGGCTCTGCTCCACCCTCGACTGGACGCAGTACGTCGAGAGCGTGAGCCTGGTCGAGCGCGTCCTGCAGCGCGACCCCGCCGGCGTGCACGGGCGGATGGAGTTCCTCTCCCGCGACCGCTACCGGCAGGTGGTGGAGGAGCTCGCGGAGCCGACCGGCGAGGGCCAGGTCCGCGTCGCCCTGCGCGCGGTGGAGAGCGCGCGGGAGGCGGCCGAGCGCGAGGGGCCGGGGGCGCGCGCCGCGCACGTGGGATACCACCTCATCGGCAGGGGGCGCCGCGAGCTCGAGGACGACCTCGGCTGGCGCCCCGGTCCGGGAAAGGCCCTGCGGCGGTTCGCGTTCTCGCACGCCACCGCCGCGTACCTCGGGGCGATCGCGCTCGCGACGGCCGCGCTCGTCGGCGCCGGCGCCGCGTACGCGCGGCACGCGGGGGGCTCCACCTGGGCGCAGGTCGGGGCGGCGCTCCTCCTCCTCCTCCCCGCCAGCGAGGTGGCGATCGCGCTCGTCCAGCACCTCGCCGCCCGCTTCGCTCCGCCCCGCCGCCTGCCGCGCCTCGATCTCTCGGCGGGGCTCCCGGAGGACGCGCGAACCCTGGTGGTGGTGCCCACGCTGCTCACCAGCGTCGAGGGCGTGGCGCGGCAGCTCGAGCACCTCGAGGTCATCGCGCTCGGGAACCTCGACCCGCGGATCCACTTCGCCATCCTCGGCGACTTCACGGACGCCACCGCGCGCGAGATGCCCGGCGACGCAGCCCTCCTCGCCGCGGCGCGGAGCGGCATCGAGGCGCTGAACGCTCGCCACGGCGAGGGCCGCGGCGACCGGTTCTTCCTCTTCCACCGCATGCGGCAGTGGAACGAGGGGGAGCGGGCCTGGATGGGCTGGGAGCGGAAGCGCGGGAAGCTCGAGGAGCTGAACCAGCTCCTGCGCGGCGCGACCGACACGAGCTTCGAGGTCCAGGTGGGGGAGCGGAGCGTGCTCCCGGGGGTGCGCTACTGCATCACGCTCGACTCGGACACGCGCCTCCCGCGCGACGGCGCGAAGAAGCTGGTCGGCATCATCGCCCACCCCCTCAACCGCCCCGTGCTCGATCCACGCTGCGGCCGGGTCACCGAGGGCTACGGCATCCTCCAGCCGCGCGTCAGCGTCACCAGCGCGAGCGCCGCCGGCTCGCTCTTCGCGCGGATCTTCGCGGGGCACACCGGCGTCGATCCGTACACCACGGCCGTCTCGGACACCTACCAGGACCTCTTCGGCGAGGGCAGCTTCACGGGCAAGGGGCTCTACGACGTGGACGCCTTCACGGCGGCGCTGGCGGGGCGAGTCCCCGACAACGCGCTCCTCTCGCACGATCTCTTCGAGGGCCTCCACGCCCGCACCGGCCTCGTGACGGACGTCGAGGTCGTGGACGAGTATCCCTCGAGCGTCCTCGCCCACGCGCGGCGCCAGCACCGCTGGACTCGCGGCGATTTCCAGATCCTCGCCTGGCTCTTCCCCTTCGTGCCGACGCGCGCGGGCCTCGCGCGCAACCGCCTCCCTCTCATCGCGCGCTGGAAGATCCTCGACAACCTGCGCCGCGCGCTCGTCGCGCCCGCGACGGTCGTCCTGCTCCTCGTCGCCTGGACGCTGCTGCCGGGAGACCCCGCCGCCTGGACCGCCGCCGTCGTCGCATCGCTCGCCTTCCCGCTCGTCGAGGTCGCGCTCCGGGCCCTGGCCGGCCCGACCTCGCGCCAGCCGCTGCGGGCCTTCGTGCGCGGGATCGCGAAGGAGGCGGCGGCCGCCGCGGCGCGGATCGCGCTGCAGCTCGCCTTCCTCGCGAACCAGGCGTGGTCGGCGGCGCACGCGATCGCCGTCACGATCGTGCGGCTCGCGATCACCCGGCGGCGCCTGCTCGAGTGGGAGACCGCTGCGGCGAGCGCCGCGCGCGGCGCCGGGGTCGAGCGAGAGAGCGGGGCGCGGTCGTTCGTCGCCGCGATGGCCGCGAGCCCCGTGACCGCCCTCGCCGGCGCGCTCGCCGTCGCCGCCTCGCGGCCGGGTGCGCTCGTCGCGGCGGCGCCCCTGCTCGCGATGTGGGCGGTCGCCCCGCTCGTCGCGCACCGGCTCTCCCAGCCCATGCGGCAAAGAGACGCCGCGCTCGGTCCGGAGGACCGGACCTTCCTCCTCGGCGTCGCCCGCGCGACGTGGAAGTACTTCGAGGCGTTCATGGGGCCGGAGGATCACTTCCTCCCCGCGGACAACTTCCAGGAGTCGCCCGAGAAGACGGCGCACCGGACCTCGCCGACGAACATCGGCATGGCGCTCCTCTCGACGCTGTCGGCCCACGATCTCGGCATCATCCCGACCGGCGAGCTCATCGAGCGGATCGACTCGACGCTCACGACGATGGAGGGGCTCGAGCGGATCGAGGGGCACCTCTTCAACTGGTACGACACGTCGAGCCTCGCCCCCCTGCCGCCCCGGTACGTCTCCACCGTCGACAGCGGCAACCTCGCCGGCGCGCTCATCGCGCTCGCCCAGGGCCTCCGCCGGCTCGGCCGCGAGCCGGCGCCGCGCGAGGCGGGCCCGAGCGATCCGTGCGAGCGGCTGGAGAGCCTCTCGCGGCGGGCGGCCGCGTTCGCAGACGGGATGAACTTTCGCTTCCTCTACGACCCGCGCCGGTCCCTCCTCTCCATCGGGTACCGCGCCGCGGACGCGGAGGGGGCCGGCCGGCTCGATCCGTCCCACTACGACCTGCTCGCCTCGGAGGCGCGCCTCGCGAGCTTCATCGCGATCGCGAAGGGCGATCTTCCGGAGAAGCACTGGTTCCACCTCGGCCGAGCGGTCACGAGCGTCCGCGGGAACCCCGCGCTCCTGTCGTGGAGCGCGACGCTGTTCGAGTACCTCATGCCGCTCCTCGTGATGCGCAGCTACCCCGACACGATCCTCGACGAGAGCTGCCGGATGGCGGTGCGACGCCAGCGCGACTACGCGGCCGAGCGCGGCGTCGCGTGGGGGATCTCGGAGTGCGCGTACGGCCTCGTCGATCACCACGGCAACTACCAGTACAAGGCGTTCGGCGTACCCGGGCTCGGCATGAAGCGTGGCCTCGCCGACGAGCTGGTGGTCGCGCCCTACGCGACCGCGCTCGCGGCGCTCGTCCACCCCACCGCCGCCGCGGCGAACCTCCGCCGCCTCTCGCGGGAAGGCCTCCTCGGCGCGTACGGCTACTTCGACGCGGTCGATTACACGCCGCGCCGCCCGGAGGAGCTCGACGGGGAGGCGCCCCGGCCCGCGCAGGCCACCGGCACGATCGTGCGGACCTACCTCGCCCACCACCAGGGGATGACCCTCACCGCCCTGGCGGGCGCCCTCGCCGGCCAGCGGATGGTGGAGCGGTTCCACTCGGATCCGCGCGTGCAGGCGACGGAGCTGCTCCTGCAGGAGCGCGTCCCACGCCACGCCGCGCTCATGCGGCCGCGGCCGGAGGAGCGGGCGCGCATCGCGGCCCCGCTGCCCCCCGCCGCCGCCCGCCGCTTCCGCTCGCCGCACACCGCCTTCCCCCACGCGCAGTTCCTCTCGAACGGCCGTTACACCGCCGTCGTGACGAACGCGGGCGGCGGGGCGAGCTGGTGGCGGGGGCGTTCCGTCACCCGGTGGCGCCAGGACGCGACCCGGGATCCCGGGGGCCAGTACCTGTACCTCCGCGACGTCCGCAGCGGACGGGTCTGGTCCGCGACGCACCAGCCGACCGGGCGCGACGCGGAGGACGACGTCGTCCTGTTCACGATGGAGAAGGCGACGTTCCAGCGCACGGACGACGAGATCGGGACGCAGCTCGACGTCGCGGTCTCTCCCGAGGACGACGTCGAGGTGCGCCGCCTGGTCCTCACGAACCACGGGGATCGCATCCGCGAGGTCGAGGTGACGAGCTACGCCGAGATCGTCCTCGCGCCGAGCGCCGACGACCTCGCCCACCCCGCCTTCGGCAAGCTCTTCGTCGAATCGGAGTACGTCCCCGAGTGCAACGCGCTGCTCTGCCGCCGGCGCCCGCGCAGCCCCGAGGACGCCGAGGTCTTCGCCGTGCACGTCATCGGCCAGGAGGGCCGCACGCACGGTCCGGTCGAGTGGGAGAGCGATCGCGGACGCTTCCTCGGCCGCGGCCGCAGTCCGGAGGATCCGCAGGCGCTCGAGGGAGGCCCGCTCTCCGGCACCACGGGCGTCCTGCTCGATCCCATCGTGAGCCTGCGCCAGCGGGTGCGCCTCGCCCCCGGCGGCGTGGTGAGGCTCTCGTTCGCGACGGGGATCGCCTCGAGCCGGGAGAGGGCCCTCGCGCTCGCGCAGCGCTACCACGACCCGACCGCCACCGCGCGCACGTTCGCGCTCGCCTTCGCGCACGCGCGGAGCCGGCTCCACCACCTCGGCATCTCCAGCGAGGAGGCCCTGCTCTTCGAGCGCCTCGCCTCGCGCGTGCTGTACGCCGACGCCTCCCTGCGCGCGGAGCCGGAGGAGCTCGTCCGGAACACGCTGGGCCAGGAGGGGCTCTGGGGGCACGGCGTCTCCGGCGATCTCCCCATCCTGCTCGTGCGCGTCGTCTCGGACTCCGATCTCGCGCTCGTGCGACAGGTCCTCCAGGCGCAGGAGTACTGGCGGCTGAAGGGGCTCAGCGCGGACGTCGTGATCCTGAACGAGCACCCCATCAGCTACCTCGACGAGATGCACACCCAGCTGACGGCGCTCCTCGAGGACGGTCCCTGGCGGACGTGGAAGCACCGGACGGGCGGCGCGTACCTCCTTCGCGGCGACCGCATGTCCGAGGCCGAGCGGCTGCTCCTCTCCGGCGCTGCGCGCGCGGTCCTGAGTGGCGACCGCGGCTCCCTCGCGCACCAGCTCGACCGGCCGGGGCGAGCCGTGCCCGAGCCGCTCGCGCTCGCGCCGCCGGCGAGGTCCGGCGCGACGCT
>DATDDC010000327.1:0-11090 GCA_036523995.1 Anaeromyxobacter sp. | reverse complement strand
GGGCCGCATCGCCGGCCGCGTCGTCGCGCGCGAGAGCCGGGCGCCCATCCCCGGCGCGCTCGTCGTGGCGGAGCCGGCGCGCGGGTTCGGCCTCTCCGGCGTGACCGTCGCCCAGGCGACCTCCGGCGCGGACGGCGGCTTCGACCTCGGCGGACTCGACGCGGGCCGCTACCACCTCACCGCGCACGCGGACGGCCGCGCGCCGGCCACCCTCATCCGCGTCGAGACGGGCACCAAGGACGCCGTGCTCGAGCTGAGCCGGGGCGGCCGGCTCCGCGGTTGCGTGCGTGACACCGCGAGCGGGTCCGCGGTGGCGCCGTTCACGGTGCTCGTCTTCGAGCGCCGCGCCTCGCTCTTCCGGCCGCTGCGGCAGTCGCGCTCGTTCATCGATCCCTCCGGCTGCTACGCGCTCGATGATCTCCAGCCGGGCCCGGTGGCGGTCGTCGTGTCGGCCCCGGGCTTCGCGCCCTCGGCGGAGGTGCCGGCCGAGGTCCCCGAGTCGGGAGAGGCCCTCGCCGACGCGAGGGTGGCGCGCGGCGGCCGCCTCCGGGGCGTGGTCCTCGACGACGCCACCCGCGCGCCGCTCGCGGGGGCGCGCATCTCCGTCGAGGGATCGCTGGCCGAGGCCGCTTCCACGTTCCCGGTCCTCGCGGAGGCGGTCTCCGACGAGGCCGGCCGCTTCGTGCTCGACGGGCTCCCCCGGCGCTTCTCGTTCAGCGCGGCGGCGGCCGGTCACCACGCGCGCGTGGTGGGCGGCAACGAGGCCGCCCCGGGCTCCGACGTTGGGCCGATCGAGATCGCGCTGCACGCGGTCGCGCCGGGCGAGGAGCCGCGCACGGAGCTCCCCGGCATCGGCGCGAGGCTCACGGCGCGCGACGACACGCTCGTCGTGTCCGTCCTCGCGCCCGGCGGCGGCGCGGCCGAGGCGGGGCTCGTCGTGGGCGACGCCATCGTGCGCGTGAACGGCATCCCCGTGACGGAGCTCGGCTTCGGAGGCGCCGTGGACACGATCCGCGGACCCGAGGGCACGTTCGTCTTCCTCGCCATCCGGCGCGGCGACTCCACCTTCGAGGTGCGCGTCCCCAGGCGGCTCGTCCGCGGCTGATCGCGGGAAGCGACGAGCCGGGCGCGGTCGCGCCCGGCTCGGGACCTCGGCTGCCGTGCCGCTCCGGCGGGAGCGGGGCCTACTTCGCGCCGCCGCTCTCCTTCGTGCCGGTGCCCGTGCCCTGCGTCTCCGGGCCGGGCTGGCTCGGGCGAGAGCCGGTCCCCGTGGAGCCCGGGCTGCTGGGGCCGCTGGTGCTCGGGCTCGTGGTGCTCGGGCTGGTGCCGCCCGTGCCCGTCGAGCCGGGGCTCATCGCGCCGGAGCGCTCCGCGCCGCGGCGCCCCTGGGCCTTGCCGCTCTTGCCCACGGTGTCCTTGAGCCGCTTGGCCTCGTCGAGGTGCTTCTGGATGCCCGAGGTCATCTGCTCGAGCGCCGAGGCGAGCTCGGTCTGGTCGGCCTTGCGGGCCTCCTCGGCCGCCTTCTTGACCTCCTTCAGGTCCTTCTCGTGCTCCTTCACCATGTGGGACACGAAGTCCTTGTCGAAGTCCTCGGCCTTCTTGCCCTGCAGCTTCTTCATGTCCTTCATGGCGTCGCCCTGCTTCTTCTGGAACGCCTTGCCCTCGAGCTGGATCCCGGCCTGCTGCGCCGCCTCCTGGAGCTTCTGGTCGGCCTTCTGGTGATCCTGCTCGAGCGTCTGCGAGAACTGCTTCACGTCGGGTGACTGGGCCTGCTGCGCGCCCATCTGGCCCATGTGGATCTCGGCCTGGTTCGCGGCGTGGATCTTCTCGATCCGCTCCTGGAGCCCCTTGTCGATCTTCTTGCCGGCCTGCGCGCGGCTGCCGGTGGCGGTGTCGCTGGAGCCCGTCGCCATCGAGCCGCTCTTGGACGCGTCGCCGGTCGCGGTCGAGCCGCTGTTGGCGTCCTTGTTGCCGTAGCCCGGGCGCTCGCCGGCCTGTCCGGACGAGCTGCTGGATTCGGACGACGGGTTCGGGCTCGAGCCGGTGGTCGTCGACTGCGACTGCGCGCGCGCCGTTCCGGCGAGCGCCACCGCGAGCGCCACGACGGCGAGCTTCCAACCATTCACTTGCGTCATTCGGATGTTCCTCCCGTGTGACTGCCCCGCGGTAAGGTGGGGAGGAGGCGAACGCGCAGCACGGGGCGTCAGGGCGTACGCACGGCCGGCGTGCGAGCGGGCGCGCGTGGTCTCGCGCCGCTCCGCCACCCGCGCACACGCGCCGCCACGTGACGGGGAGGGTGCGCGGAGCACGCCCCGTGAGACCCGCCGCCGAAGGTCCCCCTTCTCGCCATCCCCCCCGCCGTGTTAACGGCTTGGGCCATGAGCCTCGACGAGACCAAGGCCACGACGAACCCCCAGGACCTGGGCCGCGTCGCCGCGCCGAAGGCGACGCTCGTCGTCGTGCACTCCGCCGACAAGGACCAGGGCGGGCAGCGCTTCCCGCTCGGCGAGGACGACGCGACGCTCGGCCGCGACGCGGCGAACACGGTCGTCATCGCCTCCGATCAGGCCTCGCGCCGCCACGCGCGCATCTTCGTCTCCGGCGGCGCCCACGTCCTCGTGGACCTCGAGTCCACCAACGGCACGTTCCTCAACTCCAAGCTGGTGAAGGAGCAGACGCTCCGGCACGGCGACGTGATCCGCATCGCGTCCACCGTGCTGAAGTACGTGGTCGAGAGCTGATCCGCCCCGAGGGGGCGGCGCGGAGGGAAGGCATGAACGCGCCTCGGTCCGCCCTCCGGGCGGCGCTCCTCATCGTGCCTCTCCTCTCCTCCGCGGCCGCCGAGCCTTCCACCTACCGGTGCGAGGCGCGCGGCGGGAGCGCCTGGCGGGAGTACCGGACCCGGCACTTCGTCGTCGCCACCGATCTCTCCGCTGGCCGTGCCGAGGCGGTCGTGCGGGATCTGGAGCGGCTCCACGCGCTCGTCGTCCAGGCGCTCGTCGGCGAGCAGGCGGAGATCCCCGGGAAGGTGCGCGTGGTGGCCTTCGCCGATCCGGCGGACTTCCGGCGGATGGGGCGCGAGCCGTTCGAGGCGTACTTCCGGATCGACTGGCTCTCCAGGCCCACCATCGTCTTCGCCGTGGACGGATTCCAGGAGAACGCCGAGGTCGTCGCCCAGTCGCTCGCGTTTCACGTCTCCTGGTACCTCTTCCCGCGCCAGCCGCACTGGTTCACCATCGGGCTCGGCCTCTTCGTCCAGACGGTCGCGAGCACGCGCGAGGAGACGACGGCGAAGATCGGGACGCGCATCGTCCGTGGCGGCCGCGAGACCGGGGGAAACTGGGCAGGCCTCGCGCCGGCTGGAGCGGTGAAGTACCTTCGCCGCGCCGGCGGCGGGATGCCGGAGGACATCCTCACCTGGTCGAGCTGGACCGACGACGTCCATCAGGAGGTCGTGGACCGGTATTACAGCTGGAGCTGGCTCCTCTATCACTGGCTCTGGAACACGCGGCCCAAGGCGTTCACCGACTTCACGAACCGCCTCGCCAACGCAGAGGATCCCGCCGCGGCCTGGCGCGCCTGCTTCCCGGACCTCGACCCGGCGAAGCCCGGCGGCACGCGCGCGCTCTCCGAAGCGCTGGAGGCGTACCAGCGCGACGGTCGGTTCGCCGCGTACCAGGTGAAGGCGCCGCGCGAGGCCCAGTTCAGCGCGGCGCCGCTCTCGTCCGCCGAGGTCCACATGCTCCTCCTCGACGCGAGATCGAGGAGGACGGAGCGCGCCAGCATCGACGCCGAGGTCGCGGAGGCGGCGCGGGAGGACCCGCTCCATCCCCAGGCTCTCTGGAACACCGCTCGGGAGGAGGATCGCCGTGCGGCCATGCGCAGGGCGGCCGAAGCCCGCCCGGACGACTGGCGGGGATGGTATCTGCTCTCGCTCACCCTGAAGCCCGACGAGGAGCGCACCGAGAAGGAGGCAGCCCTCCGCAAGGCCGTGGCGCTCGACCCGGACAGCGCGGTCGCCCGGAACGGCCTCGCCTGGCTCCTCTACCAGTCCGGTCGGCCGAAGGAGGCGATCGTGCACGCAAATGCCGCGGTCGACCTGGCGCCGTGGCATCCGCCCGCCGTCGACACGCTCGCGGCGGTCGCAGCCGCTCTCGGCAAGTGCAAGGACGCGGCCATCCTGGAGCACCGCGCCATCGACCTCGTGAGGGACAGCGAGCGCGCGCGCTACCAGAAGCGCCTCGAGGACATCGAGTCTCGCTGCGCCGCTCCGCCTGCCAAGTGAGCGCGGTCAGCGGTACGTCGCCGGATCGCGCGGGGCCGGGGAGGCCGCTCGAGAGCTCGATCCAGAGCTCGCGCTGGAGGATGCAGCGCGACTCGTTCACATGAAGCCGAGCTGCAGCTTCGCCGCGTCGCTCATGCGCGACGGGTCCCACGGCGGGTCGAAGACGATCTCGACGTCGGCGTCCACGACGCCCGGGACGGAGAGGACGGCCCGGCGCACGTCCTCCACCAGGACGGGCCCGATGCCACAGCCGGGCGCCGTGAGCGTCATGCGCACCGCGACCTTGTGGCCGCCCTCGACCTTCTCGGCGGCGACGACGTAGACGAGGCCCAGCTCGACGATGCTCGCCGGGATCTCCGGGTCGAAGACCTGGCGGAGCGCGTCCCAGACCTTCTCCTCCTCGAAGGGGCCGCTCGCCGCCGCGGCGCGCTCGGCGAGCGCCTTGTCCGCCTCGGCGACGTACTCGGGGCCGAGCGCGTCGGCGTCCTTGCCGTCGACGCGGACGAGGCCGCCCATCTCGGTCATGGCGGTGAACTGCCCGCCGAGCGTCTGCTGCACGACGAGCCAGGTGCCCTTGGGCAGCGCGACCCTGAAGCCGCTCGGGACCTGGAGGACCTCGATGTCACGGGAGGTGTGGACCGCCTCGCGCGCCATGGCTCACTCGCCCTCGGCCTCGGTCGACACGGGCTCCTGAGCGCCGGCCAGCGCCGCGCGGAGCGCGTGCCAGGCGAGGCTCGCGCACTTCACTCGCGTCGGGTACTCGTGCACGCCGCCGAACACGGCGAGCTTCCCGAGCTCCTCGGGCGCCCCGGGCAGGGAGCCGGGGCCCTCGGTGACGAGCTTGTGGAACTTCTCGAAGAGGGCGTCGATCTCGGCGGCGGTCTTGCCCTTCACCACGCCGGTCATGACCGAGGCCGACGCCTTGGAGATGGCGCAGCCGCTCCCCTCGAAGCGCGCCTCGCGCACCACGCCGCCGTCCATCTTCGCGTGGACGGTGAAGTGATCGCCGCAGAGCGGGTTCAGCCCTTCCGCGTGATGCGTGGCGCCCTCGAGCGGGCCGAAGTTGCGCGGCCGCTTGCCGTGATCGAGCACCACCTCCTGGTAGAGGTCCGTGAGCTCGGACATCAGGCGAACACCTCCCGGACCGCGTGGACGGCGCGGACGAGCGCGTCGACGTCTTCCCGGGTGTTGTAGAGGGCGACGGAGGCCCGGGCGGTGGCGGTGATCCCGAGCCGCTTCATGAGCGGCTGCGCGCAGTGGTGCCCCGCGCGGATGGCGACGCCCTGGCCGTCGAGGACCGTGCCGACGTCGTGCGGGTGGACGTCGCCCACGAGGAACGAGACGACCCCGGCCCGCTCCGCGGGCGTGCCCACGAGGCGGACGTCTGGGATGGCGCGGAGCTGCTCGACGGCGTAGGCGAGCACGTCGCGCTCGTGGGCCGCCACCGCCTCGATCCCCTGCCTCTCCAGATAGGCGATGGCCGCGGCGAGGCCGATCGCCTCCGCCACCGCCGGCGTGCCCGCCTCGAACTTGTGCGGCACCGCGTTGTAGATGGTCTTCTCGAAAGTGACGGAGAGGATCATGTCCCCGCCGCCCTGCCAGGGCGGCATCTCCTCGAGGAGCTGCTTGCGCCCCCACAGGACGCCGATGCCCATGGGGCCGTACATCTTGTGTCCGCTGAAGGCGTAGAAGTCGGCGCCCGAGGCTCCCACGTCGAAGCCGAGGTGCGGGATCCCCTGGGCCCCGTCCACGAGCACCGGGACGCCCCTGGCATGGGCGAGGCTCGTGATCTGGCGGATGGGGTTCACCACGCCGAGCGCGTTCGAGACCTGCGCCACGGCGAGGAGCCGGGTGCGCGGGCCGAGGAGCCGCTCCAGCGCGTCCAGGTCGAGGTCGCCCGCGTCGCTCACCGGGACGACCTGGAGCTTCGCCCCCTTCTCGGCGCAGAGCATCTGCCAGGGCACGATGTTGGAGTGGTGCTCGAGGCCGGTGATGAGCACCTCGTCGCCCGGCCCCACCCGCTGGCGGCCGAACGTCTGCGCGACGAGGTTCACCGCCTCGGTCGTGCCCCGGACGAAGACGACCTCGTGCGGATCGGCCGCGCGGATGAAGCGCGCCACGGCGCGCCGCGCGTCGTCGTGGGCCTTCGTGGCCCGCTCCGAGAGGAGGTGCACGCCGCGGTGGACGTTGGCGTTGTACTCCTCGTAGTAGCGGGTCATCGCGTCGATGACCTCGCGCGGCTTCTGCGCGGTGGCGGCGTTGTCGAGGTAGACGAGGGGCTTGCCCCGCACCTTCTGGCGCAGGATGGGGAAATCGGCCCGGGCGCGCTCCGGGTCGAAGCGCCCGGCGGGGTCCGCGGCGTGAATCCGCCGCTGCGAGGACACGCTCGTGCTCATGCCGCCTCCAGGAGGCCCGCGCCGACGGGCAGCCGCGAGGCCACGAGCTTCTTGGCGCGGGCGCGCAGCGCGGGCGCCGCGACGAGCCCCACCATCTCGCTCGCGAACGCCCAGATGAGGAGGCTCCTCGCCTCCGCCTCGCCGATGCCGCGGGAGCGCAGGTAGAAGAGGGCCGCCTCGTCGAGCTGGCCCACCGTTCCGCCGTGGCCGCACTTCACGTCGTCCGCGAAGATCTCGAGCTGCGGCTTCGTGTCGACCACCGCGTCGTCCGAGAGGAGCAGGTTCGAGTTCATCTGGTAGGCGTTGGTCTTCTGCGCCCCGGGGAGGACGCGGATGCGGCCGGAGAAGACGCCGCGCGCCCTGCCGTCGAGGATGCCCTTGTAGCTCTCGGTGGTGGAGCAGTGCGGGACCTCGTGCTCCACCCAGGAGAAGTTGTCGACGAGCTGATCGCCCGCCGCCATGTAGAGCCCGTTCGCCGCGACGCGCGCGCCCTCGCCGGCGAGGCGGGTGCGGATCTCCGCGCGGGAGAGCTTCCCGCCGAGCGCGAAGGCGTGGGCGGAGAGGCTCGAGCGGGCCCCCTGCTCCGCGTACAGCACGGAGACGTGGACGGCGGCCGCGCCCTCGGACTGGAGCCGCACGTGCTCGACCTGCGCCCCCTCTCCGAGCACGAGCTCGGTGACGGCGTTCGTGAGGTACGGCCCGGAGTCCCCGCCCACGAAGACCTCCTCGAGCGTGGCGCGGGAGCCCTCTCCCGCCACGACGAGCGTGCGGGGGTGCGAGGCCACGGGCTCGGCCGCGTCCGAGGCGAAGACGAGCGCGATGGGCAGGTCCACCTGGACGTTCGCGGGGAGGCGCAGGAAGGCGCCGTCCTCGAAGAGCGCGGTGTTGGCCGCCACGAAGGCGTGGTCGTCGGTCCGGGCGAGCCGGCCGAGGTGCGGCCGGACCTCGTCGGGCGCGTCGCGCAGCGCCTCACCGAGCGTGGAGAGGAGGGCGGCGCGCGGAAGTCCACCGCGCGTGGAGAGATCGGGGCGGTAGCGCCCGTTCACGAAGACGAGGCGCGCTCCCTCCGGCGCCTCGGCCCGCGAGAGCAGCCGGGCGGCGCCCACGCCGGCGGACTCCGGCGCGCGGCGCAGCTCGAGCGAGGCGAGGGGGGCGAGGCTCGTGAAGCGCCAGTCCTCGTGGCGCGGGGTGGGGAGGCCCAGGGCCCCGAAGCGCGCCAGCGCTCCGCGGCGGGCCTCGGCGAGCCACGCGGGCTCTCCGCGCGCCGGCGCGAACGACGCCGCGAGCGCCTTCTCCGCGGCCGTGGTCATCTCCGCGCCCCTGCCGCGACCGCGACCTCGGGCTTCATGCCGTCGGCCCAGGCGTAGCCCGTGCGCTCCAGCTCGTCCGCGAGCTCCGGCCCGCCCGAGCGGACGATGCACCCGCCCGCCATGACGTGCACGCGATCGGCGGCGACGTACTCGAGGAGGCGCTTGTAGTGCGTGACGAGGAGCACCGAGCGGTCGGGTCCGCGGAGCGCGTTCACGCCCCCCGCCACCACGCGGAGCGCGTCGATGTCGAGGCCGGAGTCGATCTCGTCGAGGATGGCGAGCTTCGGCTCGAGCACCGCCATCTGGAAGACCTCGTTCCGCTTCTTCTCTCCGCCGGAGAAGCCCTCGTTCACCGAGCGGCTGCCGAAGGCGGGATCGAGCTCGACGAGCTTCATCTTCTCCTTGGCGAGGGCGAGGAAGTCCATCGCGTCGAGCTCCTCCTCGCCGCGGGCGCGCCGCAGGGCGTTGAGCGCTGTGCGGAGGAAGTAGAGGTTCCCCACGCCCGGGATCTCCACCGGGTACTGGAAGCCGAGGAAGAGCCCTGCCGCCGCGCGCGCCTCCGGCGCGAGCGAGAGGAGGTCCTTCCCGTCGAACGTGGCGCGGCCGGCGGTGACGTCGAACGCGTCGCGGCCGGCCAGGACGCCCGCCAGCGTCGACTTGCCGGAGCCGTTCGGCCCCATGATGGCGTGCACCTCGCCCGGGCGGACGACGAGATCGACACCCTTCAGGATCTCGTTCTCGCCGATGCGCGCGCGGATGCCCTCGACGCGCAGGAGCGCGCCGTCTCCTGCTCCGTTCCCGTTCCTCGACGCCATGTCTCTAGCCCACGCTCCCTTCGAGGCTCATTGCCCGAAGCTTCTGGTCCATCGAAAACGCTCCGATGCTCCTCGGCATGTTCAGCCGACGCTTCCTTCCAGTGACATGCCCAGGAGCTTCTGCGCTTCCACCGCGAACTCCATGGGCAGCTCCTTGAGGACCTGCTTCGCGAACCCGTTCACGATCATCGAGACCGCGTCCTCCTCGGAGATGCCGCGCTGGCGGCAGTAGAAGAGCTGGTCCTCGCTGATCTTCGAGGTGGTGGCCTCGTGCTCCACCTTGGCGGTCGGGTTGCGCACCTCGATGTACGGGAAGGTGTGGGCGCCGCATTGGTGGCCGATGAGGAGCGAGTCGCACTGCGAGTAATTGCGAGCGCCCTGGGCGCCCCGGAGCATCTTCACGAGGCCGCGGTAGGTGTTCTGGCCGCGGCCGGCGCTGATGCCCTTCGAGATGATGGTCGAGCGCGTGTTCCGCCCGATGTGGATCATCTTCGTGCCGGTGTCCGCCTGCTGGCGGTTGTTGGTGAGCGCGACCGAGTAGAACTCGCCCACCGAGTCGTCGCCCTGGAGGATGCACGACGGGTACTTCCAGGTGATGGCGGAGCCGGTCTCGACCTGGGTCCAGCTGATCTTCGCCTTGCGCATGGCCTTGCCGCGCTTCGTGACGAAGTTGTAGATGCCGCCCTTCCCCTCCGCGTCGCCGGGGTACCAGTTCTGGACGGTCGAGTACTTGATCTGCGCGCCGTCGAGCGCCACGAGCTCGACCACGGCGGCGTGGAGCTGGTTCTCGTCACGCTGGGGGGCGGTGCAGCCCTCGAGGTACGAGACGTACGCGCCCTCGTCCGCGACGATGAGCGTCCGCTCGAACTGCCCCGTGTCCTTCGCGTTGATGCGGAAGTACGTGGAGAGCTCCATGGGGCAGCGCACGCCCTTCGGCACGTAGACGAAGGAGCCGTCGGAGAACACCGCGCTGTTGAGCGCCGCGAAGTAGTTGTCCGTGTGCGGCACGACCGAGCCGAGCCACTTCTCGACGAGCGCCGGGTGCTCCTTCACCGCCTCGGAGAACGAGCAGAAGACGATGCCCAGGTCGGCGAGCTTCTTCTTGTAGGTCGTCGCGACCGACACGGAGTCGAAGACCGCGTCCACCGCCACGCCGGCGAGGCGCATCTGCTCCTCGAGCGGGATGCCGAGCTTCTGGAAGGCGCGCTTCAGCTCCGGGTCCACCTCGTCCATGGAGCCGAGCTGCTTCTTCGCCTTGGGGGCGGAGTAGTAGACGATGTTCTGGTAGTCGATGCGCGGGTAGTGGACGTTCGCCCAGGTCGGCTCCTCCATGCCGAGCCAGTGCCGGTAGGCCTTGAGCCGCCACTCCAGCATGAACGCGGGCTCGCCCTTCTTCGCGGAGATGAGGCGGATGACGTCCTCGGACAGGCCCTTCGGGACCCGGTCCTCGTCGATCTCCGTGACGAAGCCGTAGCGGTACTTCCGCTCGGTGATCTCCTTGAACTGTTCCGCGGTGCTCATGAGGCGTGGGCTCCGAGTCGGACGGGCGCCTGCTCCGGCTCGGTCTCGCCGGCGCGGAAGGGCGCGATGGACGACAGGGGGAGGTTGCGGAGCGCCGTCTCGACGGCGCGCGACACGGGATCCCAGCTCTCGCGCGCGAGGCACGTGTCCTCGATCCCGCAGAGGCCCTGGTGCGGCTTCGCGCACTCGGTGAGCGCGATGGGTCCCTCGAGCGCCTCGACGATCTCGGCGACCGAGATGAGCTCGGCCGGCCGCGCCAGGCCGTACCCGCCGTTCCTGCCGCGGTGCGAGACGACGAGCCCCGCCTTGGACAGCTCCTTGGCGAGCTTCGAGACCGTCGGGAGCGGCACCCGCGAGCGCTCCGCCAGCTCGTGCGCGGTGAGCGTCTCGCGCGATCGGGCGAGGTGCGCCAGGAGCACGATGGCGTAGTCGGTCAGCTTGGACATCCGGATCATCCGGCCGCCTCCGATCCCATTAGAGCCATCCTGGACTGAAACGGTCCAGTTAGTTCCTGTTCTAACGGGGGCGGGGCGGATTTCACGACTACCGCGACGGGGGGCATCCCCATGGGCGGACGGCCAGGCAGCGGGCGCTCGCCCGGGTCTCCACCCAGGAAAGTGGGAGCCCTGCGCATGGTGTCCGCGGGGGGAGCCCCGGTACACTCGGCCGATGCGTCTTCGCGCCGTCGCCTGCGCGGCTGCCCTCGCATCGGCGACGGCCGCCCCTGCCGAGGAACCCGCGGCGAATCCTGAAGTTTCCGGCA